>DATKKY010000249.1:0-17629 GCA_035542695.1 bacterium
ACGGCCAAAACCCACGAAGCGGAGCGGCTCTCCCACCGCAGGCTTGAGCAAAGCATAAGCAGCTACCACAAGCACCACCATCGATATGAGATCGGCGGTACGTTCGGAAACGTAGTGGAAAACCCCTGCTGAGACCAGCAGAGAGATAAGGTAAGAGAAAGCAAATATAAAAATCCCGTTAGCCAGTCGAAGGTTTCTCAGGCCCGATTACTCCCACCGCAGGCTTTTCTTCTCGGCATCCGACAGCTCGGTGTCGGCCACTTCTCTGGCCCGGCCCTTGGCTCTGACGGCTTCCTCGTAGCTCCGCCGCACATAGTCCAGCACGGCCCCGAGAGCTCTCTCGTTGTCCAGACGCTTGGTGGTCCACCTGCCCGGTCCGGATTCGATCCAGATCGTGCCTCGATGGCTCCTAAGGTTGGCCACCGGCACCCAATCCAGGGATTTCCCTCGATACCCGAACGATGCCGACACTTCAAGCCCGTCGCCTGTCGCGACCAGATTGGTGATGGTCTGCGACAAGAGATTGTCCCCGACCACGGGAGCCTTCTCGCCGAAAGTGACCTCGGGAAGTTCGACCGTCTCTATATAAAGTCCTTTTTCTGTGCCGATGCCCAGACACTTCATCGTATAGGCCAGCTTAGGGCTCACGCCCAAGAGTGATGTAAGCGTCAAGACACGAGGACTGAAGTTCTCCGCCATGAGAATAATCCCGGGTTCTTCGTTCCAACTGAAGCTGGTGTGTTCCCGGGTCAACCTTTCCTTGTTCTGTCTCAGCCACTCCACGTGGCTCCCGAAACTCAGGATGAGACTGTCGCCGGACTTCTCCTTCGCCGCAACCACGAACACCCTGCCCTCGGCGTCGCCCGCAAGCATACCTATCTCGATTTCACCCGAAGAGAAAGCAATCCCGTCCAGGACCTGGAATCCCTTTATCTCTCCCTCCAGCGCCTCCTTGACCAAACCTGTCAACTCCTCAGAACTTCCAATCTGCCTCTTCTCGATGCGCATCCCGTCAGTGTCACCTCCTTTCGTCGCTTGGCTATCGCGGACTCATCCATCATGATGAGCCCCAAGATCGAATCAATGCATCTCGCCGCTATCGAATCAGGAAACGCTTTTGCCAGAGGGACAGCTCGAATCAGAGCTTCGCCAACTACAGCATCCTCAAGGATATAGCCATAATTCCTCAAGTTGATCCTTAGGAACTTCCTCGAGATCTCTGCAAGCTTCCTGAACCATTCCTCCCCTTCAGCATAACTCTGAACCAGGTTTATTGCAAGCCCAATCCGGGCGGCGCCGGAGGCTCGCTGGACGCGCTTGATGGCAAGATAGGATGCCTTGATCTTCTCCGGGTCGGGTTCGGCCAGGACGATCGTGAGGTTCGCCATCTGCCAGACCAGAGGTCCGAATTCAGCGCTGCAAGGGATATCTATGATCACGCTCTGGCCGGCTCGAGCCACGGCCTCAATCGCCGCGAGGGGATTCACAGCCGCAACGGGCGGCGGAGGGCCCCCGGCTTGCGGAGGCCAGGCCGCTGGAGCGTTGCTCCAAGCGGGGTCCAGTCTGGGCACGGCATCGGCGGTGGGGATGCTGCCGTAGGCTCCGCCGGCAACCCCCACAGCCTCCCGGGCATCCGGGCGGCTGCTTGCCAAGATATCGAGGACATCGGGTTTGGCGAGGTCAGCATTCACCACCGCGGGGCGGCGGCCGCGCGAGAGCAGGCCGAAGGCGAGATTGGCAGCCAGGAAGGACTTGCCGCGCACACCTTCACCTGATGTGATCGCTATCAGGGTCGTGCTCGGGCGCCAAATCGCCGAGTGCTCAGGCGCCAGCGCATCGGCCGGCCCACCCAGGCTGCGAGCGCTAGCCGGCTCGCGCGTCGGTGCGCCGGGAGCCTCGGGGCCGGCCGCTCTCGCGTCGGCCGCCGCCCGCGCCTCACCCGCCGGCAGACGGTCCTTGCCTGAGATAAAGAGGTGGGAAACTTCGCTTAGGCCTCGGCCTAACTTCCTGGTTGGATTGGTGTCGAGGTCATCCCGGCCGGCCAACCTACTTCACCACCACGATGGAGTTGGTGCCGCTGTGACTGTCATCAACGCTGACTGGATTCTCGGGGTCGCTTTTCCACTGGCCGTCGATCACAAACTTGTACTGGTACACACCGGGGTCCAGACTTGCGATAGCGACCCAGATGCCGTCTTCATCATCATCGTTCATCCTGATGGGCTCGCCCCAGTCGTTAAAATCGCCGGCCAGACCGACACTGGCCGCCCCTGGCGCGTCCACCGTGAAGAGAATGCCGCCGGGCACGGGACGGGGTCCGTAGGTCTCCTTCTGAGGGGTGGGCAGACCCACCTGGAGAGCCTCCTCCACCTTGACCTCATCTTCTTCAGCTATCACTTCCGCCGCCAGCGCGCGATATTCTCGCGTGCCCCGGGAGAGCGGATCGTACTCAGTCACCGGCACGCCGTGGCCTGCGGCTTCGCGGAGCTTGACGTTGTTGTGAATCAGAGTCTTGTAGGTTCGCTCCTCAAAATGCTCGAGGATGTCCTCGACAATCTCAGCGGCAAACTTGGTGCGCCCGTCATACATGGTGCAGAGCACCTTGAACCGGATGTCGTGCGATGTCTCCTCGCGGACCAGCTCGATCATGTCCAGCAATCTGCCGACGCCCCAGAGTGAGAAAAAGCTGCCCTCGATGGGCACGATCGCTTCGTTCGACGCCCTGAGCGCGTTGAAGGTAAGGAGCCCGATGCTGGGAGGACAGTCCACCAGGATGTAATCATAGGTTCGCGCCAGGCCCCGGAAGGCTGCCAGGAGGCAGCTTTCGCGCCCCGGCAAGCCAGCCATCTTCTGTTCGAAGGCGCTAAGAAGGATCCCCGAGGGCGCAATGTCAAAGCCGGGCCTCACTTCTCGAATCACCTTCTCGAGGCCCACCTCACCCAGCATCACTTCATACATGGTCGAGGCCGTCTCTTTTGGGCCCAATCCGACGCCGGCGGTGGCGTGCGACTGAGGATCGAGATCAACCAGCAATACACTTCTGCCCTTCTCGGCGAGACAGGCGCTCAGGTTGATCGCGGTGGTGGTCTTGCCGCACCCACCCTTCTGGTTCACGATAGCTATCGTTCTCATAGCCCATCGCCTCCGGTAGCCACAGGCTCCATCCAGCCCCTAGTAGTACTTGCCCACGGAATCGCCGAGCTTGTAGTAGGTTCCCCGGTGCAGCACCAGGGGCTTCTTAGTGGCATCGCGTTCCATCGCCACGACACGGCCGACGAATATGGTGTGGTCTCCCATTGAGATCGCTTTCTCCAACTTGCACTCCATGGTCGCGGCGCACCCTTCGAGCACGGGCGCTCGAATCACTTTGGACGCCTTCGCCCTGAGGAGACCCGAAGCAAACTTGTCGAGCTTGCGCCCCGAGGCGGTCCCGGCGTGCTGGGAAATCTCCATTTGGCCCTCCGCCAGAACGCTCAGTCCGAACTCCTTGCTCTCCATTATGAAGTCGTGGGTAAAGCGCTGAGGGGCAATATGAACGACGACAAGTGTGGGCCGGTGAGAAACCGGTACAGCCCAGGCTGCGGTCATGGCGTTCAGCTTCTCGCCCTGCTTGACCGTTACGATCGTGACCGCCTCGGCGAACTCACCAGTGACCTTGCTTACGTCATCCATCTAGGCCTCCTCCCTCAAGTGAAATGCCACGTCAGTATTGTAGCGGCAGCTTCGAATCAGTCAAGCATTATTGAGGGTGAGCTTGGGGCGGAAGCGGCCGGCGGAACCGGCCTCTCGGATGTGGATCAGACCAGCCGCGCGAGGGTGGCCGCGGCTTCCTCAGGAGAGATCGGGTTGAGATGGAAGCCGCCACTTTCGATCAGACCGTTCAGCACCCCAACGCAGGGATCAATCTCGATGTGCCAATGGTAGTCAAGGTCAATGGTGGTCCAATAGCCGGCCTTGGGCCGACGGAAGGGTGCTGTGTGTAGCATCAGGACATAGCCGCTGGAACCGGGCAAGCGGCAGACTCCACCGGTGATCCGCTTGAGGGTCCGCGCGAGACTCTCCACCTCGTCCTGGGAGATGCGGCCGAAGTCGGGCGAATGTCTGAGAGGCAGCACCCAGACCTCAAAGGGTACGCGCGCGGCATAAGGTGATATAGCGATGGTGTGGGTATCCTGGTAGATCACCCTGGACTTGCATCGCCGCTCCTCCTGGGCATAGTCGCAGAGCACGCATCGTTCCTTGAACGCGAAGTACTTGCGGGACGCTTCGAGCTCCTGCTTGATCAGTCCAGGCACGAACGGCGCCGAGACGATGTGCCACCTGGGGTGCTGCAATAGGCCATTGGCCAGGCTACGGACCTTGAAGGGCATCACGTGCTTGAGCCGGACATCATTGGCAAGATCGAGGACTCTCAGCCGAATCGTGTCGAGCACGGCGAAGGCATCATCGCAATCGAGGTCCTCAAACTCGGTATTATGCCTCGGCCCCTCGATCACGATCTCGTGCGCGCCTACGGCCTCCATCCGATCGCAGATGCCCACAGCCTGCCTGCGAAACTCCCCTTCAACGTGGAAGAGGGGTGGGGAATCGGCTACTACTCTCAGACTCCAAGCGGCGTCCCCCGAGGAATTGGAGCCGTCCCGCCGGTAGATCTCCTTGCCGGTCAGATGTTCCTGTCCCGGGCAATAGATACAGGTCTCCCCGACGCTGTCGGCCAGCAGATTAGCCTTTTCGGGGCAGACCACTACCCAGTCGTTTGAGAGCGGGTGTCGCCTGAGCTCGGCCATACGCTTCCCTCCCGCTCCAAGAAATTGCAACTCGCATGCCACGGGCTGCAGGCTCAACCATTTGGGGGAGGCGCAGTTAGCGGACGGAATCCAGCCGGGAAAATGCTCGCGCTTGCGTCGAAGCGCAAAGTGCCACAGGGTATTGCAAATTGCAGCTTGGTCTGGCCGCGCCTAAGTGCCTACTCTTGCCGCTTCCCTCGTCCTAGAGCTACGAGCCTCGCTGAACTGGAGTGCCTGATGCATGAAGGCCTCCAGCCGCGTCAGGGTGTTGGTCTGCTCCAGGCCGTCATAGGCCATGGTCAGGAAGGGGACGTTATCCAGGTCCTGCCTGACCCGCTTCATCACCCCGGTCACCACTGTGCCCGGCATGCAGGTGAACGGCATCACATTGATGATTCCGCTTGCCCCATGCCTGACGAAATCGATGGCCTTGCCGATGCTCAAGACCGCCTCGCCTTCGAAGCTATCATGCACATACGGCAGGCTCAGCTTGATCACCTGCTCGGTCGTGGGCTCGTGGAGCTTCTTGATAGCGCCCTTGAAGATCGCCGCCATCTTGTGTTCATCGCTCTTCTGGACCTTGTCCTTGACGATAGTGAGCGCCCAGCCTTTGTAGTCTTTGCGCACCAGGTTGCCGCGCTTGCGGGTGAAATTGGTATAGAGAATCCACTCGGTGAAGGGCGGCATCCAGGCTTCACCGCCCAGGCGCTCAACTTCGACCACAATGTTGTCATTGCTGAACCGGTTGCATCTGACAAAGACCTCGCCGACGATGCCGATCAACGGCCGGTTTTCATCGGGAGTGATGGGCACCTTGAGCAGGCGGTCACGGCACTCGCCCAAGGCATCGAAGATGCTCTGATCTTTGAGTATGGCTTGGGAAATCCGGTCAACGCCCCACCAGAAGGCCTTGTCGATCTCGCCCTTCACATTCTCATAGGGCCGCCGCTCGTGCTGCATCTTCTGCAAGAAGTCAACTGCGAGGAGGCCCCGCCAACCATTCCGATCGAAGCTCGATGCCACCTCGCCGATCTCCTTGTAGAATTCCCGGCCCTGGTTGGGCGAAATGATCGGCACCCGTTCCAACCCCAGCTGTTTCAAGACCAACCGCTGGAGCTTGTTGTACTGCCCGAACCGGCAAGGCCCGCTGCCCGAAGGCATGAAGAAGGCCGACCTGTCGGGATCGAAACCAGGCTCCATGGTCTTCTTCACCATGTCTCCAGTGGTCACGATGCACGGGTAGCACTCCTTGCCCGAGGTGAACCGCCGGCCATACTCGAGCGTCTTGGCATCCGACTCAGGCAGCACTTCGGCCTCAATTCCGGCCCGCGTGAAGGCAGCCGCGAACGGATAGGCGTGAGGAGCCATGTTGGGGATGTAGAGCTTCCGGCCACGGCGAACCCCAACGCCCGAGAGACGATCGGTGTCATCTGCCATCCACGAATCCTTGTGGATCTCGGTGACCCGGGCGTGCTCCAGGCTGTCCAGGAACGCCTCGCACCTGGTGATCGCGCCGACGTCAGCGCTGTGCTCGTCAATCTCGATCTGCAAATAGGGCTTGCCACCCATCTTCTCCCGGAAGAAGCGCGTAATGAAGGAGTCGGGCCCGCATCCGAAGTTGGTGATGTAAAGCGCGAAGAGCCGCTTGTCCTTCCTTATCAGCTCAGCGGCTGACATGATCTTCTGGCCGTAACGCCAGTACATGTTTTCCCACTCCATCGTGAGGTTGACGGAGTCGATCGGCAGATAATCCAGCGGCATCGGCAGCGCGCCCAGGTCGCGCAGCTTCTTGGGCAGCTCGAGATTGATGCCGTTGTCGCAGCCGTTGTAAGGGCGGCTTACGATCACAAAGGCACGGCCGTTGGGTCCAAGGCTCGCAAGCACCTCTTCGCCACGCTTCCGCAGGGACTCGTAGTACATATCCTGGGCCTTGAAGGCCGCATCGACGGCCCGCCCGATTTCCCGCTGGCTCTTGCCCAGCTCGCGCCCGATCTGACGCAGGCACTTGACCACATCCTTCTTGCCGCGAGCCAGATAAACGTAAGGCTTTAAGATCTTGATGCCGGCCTTCTCGAAATCAAAAGCTGCGCTGGCGAAGTAAGGAATGCTCTGAACGTAGGGGCAAGCGAAGCTCTGCTCGATGTGAGGGCTCCGCTTCCTAAGATTGACGATGCTCGGCAGGAAGATGTAGTCGATCTTCTTCCCCATCAGATTCAAGATGTGCCCGTGGGCGACCTTGACCGGGAAGCAGGTCTCGGCCGGCACGGTCTCAATTCCGGAGTGGATGATCTTCTTGTTGGTCTTGTCCGAGAGCACCACTTCCAGACCCAGGTTCCTCAGGAACGCATGCCACAGTGGGAAGGTCTCATGAAAGAGCAGGCTCCTCGGCACCCCGATCTTCCGAGGATCAGCCTTGACGTCGGGACCCGGCGCCACGTAAAGCGTGGTCAGGAATTTCTCCCGCTCCGCAAACAGGTCAGGTATGTCCTTGGCCTTGGACTGCTTCTTCTCCACATCGTACTTCTCGCAGCGCGAGCCATAGAACAGAGGCTTCTCGCCCTCGACATTGACCTGTCTAATCTCGCACATGTTAGGGCAGTCTTTGCACTCGAAGCTGGTGATCTCGTACTTCTTCTTGCTGAGGTCAAAGCCCTTGAAGGTGCTCTTCTTGCCGCGATTGGCCTCCAGCGCGAGCACGGCGGCGCCGATCGCACCGGTCACATCGTGGTGCTCCGGCACGGTGATCTTCTTGCCCGTCACCTGCTCAAACGCCGCGACCACGCCGTCGTTGGCAGCCACGCCACCCTGGAAGAAGATGTTGTTGCCGACCCGCTTGGTGGCCACGACCTTGTTGAGATAGTTGGCGACGATCGAATAGCTGAGCCCGGCAATCAGGTTGTCGCGCTCGGCTCCCTTCTGCTGGTGGTGAACCAGGTCGGATTCCATGAAGACCGTGCAACGTTCGCCCAACCTCACGGGGCTGGGAGCACCAAGCGCCCGGTCTCCGAACTCCTCTTCGATCTTGATGTTGAGCTTCTCGGCCTGCTCCTCAATGAAAGAGCCCGTGCCGGCAGCGCAGACCTTGTTCATCTCGAAATCCACCACTGCGCCGTTCTCAAGGCTTATGTACTTCGAATCCTGGCCCCCGATCTCGAAAATGGTATCGACCGTGGGATCGATGTCAACCGCGCCCTTGGCCTGACAGGTGATCTCGTTCCTCACAATGTCGGCGCCGACGAAGTCGCCAGTCAGATACCGGCCCGAGCCAGTAGTGCAGACTCCGCAGACCTCCACATAGTCGGCAATCTCGTTGCCCACGAGCTCAAGCCCATGTCTGACGGCCTCAATCGGCCGCCCTGCTGTCATGATGTAACAGCGCCCGAGGATCCGCTTCTCCTCATCGATTGCCACCACGTTGGTGCTGATAGAGCCCACGTCAACGCCCAGGTAGGCCCTTATCTTCTTGGTCCTGTCCGCGGGGACGTGGACCGACTTTTTCTGGCGATGCTTGTAAAGCCGGCAGTCGTCCAAGACCAGCTTGGGCAGCCCCTCTTCCTGCTCAGTATGGTGCTTGATGTGGTCTTCTAGCCGGTCGAGCGTGATCGGCGCTTCAAGCTCTGCCCCCTTGGCAATCGCCGTCAGCCCCGCGCCGATCGCTCCCATCGAAGCGAAATGCTCCGGAATCACCAACTCGCCAGGCTTCAGCTCCAGGACCTCTTCAAAAGCCCTTACCATGCCCTTGTTGGCGGCCACCCCACCCTGGAACGACACAGGCTTGATGAACTGCTTCCCCTTAGCGATCGTGCTCTTGAAATTGCGCGCCATTGCGAAACAGAGACCCGCCACGATGTCGTAATCAGGCGAAGCTTGCTGCTGCAGATGGATCATGTCGCTCTTGGCGAAGACGCTGCACCGGCCGGCGATACGCGGCGGGGTCTTGCTCCGCAGAGCCATCTGGCCGAACTGCTCGATCGTGACACCCAGCCGGCTCGCCTGCTGGTCCAGGAAGGAACCCGTACCAGCAGCGCAGATGGTGTTCATGGCGAAATCCTTGATCACGGTCGCCCCAAGCTCGCGATCGTACTCAAGCGAGATCAGCTTGGAATCCTCGCCGCCGATCTCGATCACGGTCCGGACGTCCCGATGCAGCCTTTCCATCGCCTTGGCCTGGGAGATAATCTCGTTGACGAAGTAGCCGCCGAGGAGACCCGAAAGGATCTTGCCGCCCGACCCTGTGATCCCGACAGCCTTGAACGTGCTGGCCGGGTAACGGGTGAACAGCTCCCGCAGGATGGTGAGCGACGTTTCCATGGGAAGGCCCTTGGCCCTCGTGTAGCGGTCCTCCAGGATCTCGCCCCGCTCGGAAAGCACTACAGTCTTGAGGCTGACCGAGCCGAGATCAATTCCAAGCACGTAGGCGCCACCCGCGTGGTTCGCCTCACGCGTTCCCGTGGATGACTTCCGCATTGCTTCCGGCATTAATAGCAACCTCCTCGCTATCCCCGCGACCCAGCCGAGATCGGAGAGTAATGATCAGAGTAGATCCGGTAGTCCAGCTCGGGGAAGATGTTGTCCTTAGTTTCTACATCACTCAACCAGTCTATGTCAACTGTACCATGTTTGAGGTCCTCGTAGAGCTTCCCGAAACGTCCCAGGTGGTCCTTGGTCCGCTTGACCGCATAGGCGACCGCCGTACCCGTCTTCATTATGAAGGCCCAATCGCTGCTTTGGGCCAGCAGGAGCTCGCGGGCAGCCTGCTTCAGGGCCCTGGCTCTGAGCGGGTCGCCGCCATCACCGTCGTTGGCCAGCTCCACCATCCGGTCAGCAGCCCAGTGAATGTGCCTGTATACCCAATCGTTCGAGCCTTCCAGCCACACCTCATTGTAACCCTTCCAGCCCCAACTTGAGAGCGAAGGAGTGGCCACCTGGTTGCGCGGATGCTTTGAAAGATATGCCGATGGAGTTATCAGATCGAAGACCTGCTGGTCGTAAGCACACTTGCGGAAGAGGAAGTCAATCCACTGCGGGCCTTCAAACCACCAGTGGCCGAAGAGCTCAGCGTCGTAAGGGGCAACAATGATAGGCTCCTTGCCCAGGAAATCATACAAGTACTCGATCTGTTTCTCGCGGTTGAACATGAAATTGGAGGCATGGGCCGCAGCTTTCTCGCGCGCCACGTCCGGCTCGTAAGGTTCCTTGTGGTCGCCCCGGCCCGTTATGCGGTAGTACTTGATCCCGGTATAGACCCGGCTCCCCCCTCCATGAAGATAGGGTCTCACATAGTCATAGTCGAGGTCGAAGCCGACATCCCGGTAGAAGTCACGGTAGTAGTAATCGCCCGGATAGCCCTCCTGCGCACTCCAGACCTGCTTAGAAGATTCCATGTCCCGGCCGAAGGCCGCAACACCGGAAGGGCAGTAGATCGGAGCAAAGATGCCATAACGCGGCCTAGGGCTGGCGTGGAGAATGCCGTGCGTGTCAGTGAAGAAGAACTTGATGCCGGAGTCTTTAAGAATCAAGTCTATGCCCGGCTCGTATCCGCATTCGGGCAGCCAGATGCCTCGTGGACGGCGACCGAAGTTGCGTTCGTGGAAGCGGCACGCTATTTCGATCTGGGCCCTGACGGCGTTGCGGTTGATGGACATCAGGGGCAGAAAACCGTGGGTCGCGCCGCAGGTTGTGATCTCGACGTGACCGGTATCGGCCAACCTGCGGAAGACCGAGATGATGTCTTTGCTATATTTGTCCACGTAAGTCTTGCGTGTATTCTCGAAGAACCAGTAGTACATCAGGGCCAACTGGTTCATCTTGGCATCCCATCGGGTCCGCTCCACCTCTTTCGAGGCCAGCTCCGTGAGCTCATCCAGCCGTCGGACATATCGCTCCTGAAGCATCCAATCGCTCAGGAGCGACAGGAGCGGCGGGCTCATCGAAATGGTCACCATATAGGGAACCGAGTCTTCCTCCAGCTTCTCAAGCACCTTCAAGATTGGCATGTAAGTCTCTGTAATAGCCTCAAATAGCCAGTCTTCTTCGAGGAAGTCCGGGTATTCTGGATGCCTCACAAAGGGCAGATGGGCATGCAGCACAAGACAAAAATAACCTTTAGCCTTCTTCATCCTTGATCACATTCCTCTGGATGGGCCTATTCTTCAGTCTTCTTGGTCACAATCGAGGTGATCGTGATCTTGTCAACGCCATCTCTGGATTCGGCCGTCGCCGGAATCACCTGTTTCCCATCCGGCAGCGCGAACCGCACACTAAAGGAACCATCCGGCTTAAGCTTCACAGGCCTACCCTGGAGGGTCACTTTGGCGTCAGGCTCGGTCGCCCCATAGACGATCAGCTCCGTTCCCACCCGGAACCAGAAACCCCGGACTCGAGGCTTGCCGACCGGACTGGATATGCCGAGGCTGCCGACCGCACCCGAACCCATCTCCCCACTCAGGGACTTCTCCATCATCTCCTTGAGCTCGAGCGAACTTGCCCCCAGCTTGAACCCGCCCGAAAGCGCATACACTTTGTCAAACTCCCGATCGGGTATCATCCACTGATCATCAATCACATCCGAGGGCGCGTCCCGCGGAGTAGTCACGCAATTGGAACGCGCGAGCAGCACGAACCTGCCTGAGCGCGACAGGAGCCCGATCTCCACGCAATATGATCGGTTCGGAATTCGCGTGTTGATGTACCAGTTGGTGGCTCCTCCCTCAATCGGGATGTCATAGTACGAGTTTGAATTGCTGCCACTGAAGCTGATCCCGGTTATGTCGTGAACCCGGAGCACCGACCTGGCATCGTACCATTCATCCTTGAGCACCCCCTTGGCCCGGAGCAGAGCCTCGCGGGAGATGTCCCAGTAAACGTGGACCCAGTAAGGGTCCCTCACCAACAGCACGATCCGATCATCCCCGTAAGCAGCCGGCACCTCGGGGGCTGCGGTGGCAGCCTCCACGCGCCGCGGCGGGCGGGCGGGCTTGCGTTCGACCTTAGTCTCGTACTTGGCATGCTGAATCACGGCCTGCTGCTCCCGCCAACTTCTGCGGACCATAAGCCGTTCCCGCACGGGCGCCGCCTGTGGCTTAGCCCGTCTACCCGTTCTCGCGCCGCCAGGCTCGTCCCTGCCACTGCCGGCCTTCTGGCTGCCCGCCTCAAGGATCGCCTTGACCAGCTGGGCCTTGGTCATGCCCGAACGGCCCTTGATCCGCTTGTCTGCAGCTAGGTCAAGCAGACTCTTCTTTGTCCGCGCAAGAAGGTCCTTCTTCTCCATGGTGCTCCTCCCCCCGGGCGAACCCGGGGCAGATCCATTTCCGTCTGGCTAGTTCTCGACGCTTAGCCTATACTAATATCAGCTGCAAAACCTTGCAACTAAAATGTTAGACACACTTTCTTTGAAAAAGATGCGCTAACTTGCGGGGGGGCAATGACATGAGGATCTTTATCTGCGGGATAATCCAAGGTTCCATATCCCATCTGGCCGTCCACGAACAGTCCTACCGCACCCGCCTCCGGGCACTTGTAGAGAAGTACCTGCCGGGGGCTGAGATTTACTGCCCTGTGAGTCTGCATCCCGAATCAATTACCTATGATGAAGCCACCGCCTTCAGGGTGTTCGAGGAGTCGATCGAAGCCGTACGCGAGAGCGACCTCTTAGTGGCCTATCTGCCCGAGGCCAGCATGGGCAGCGCAATCGAGATGTGGGAAGCCAAGAAGGCTGGGGTCAAGGTGATCGCTATCACGCCGCTCGAGCATAACTGGGTGGTCAAGTACGCCTCCGACGTGGTGGTCAAGACCATTGAGGAGTTCCGGGTGATCTTGGAGAACTCCACGGTAGCGAAGTTGCTGGCCTAGCGGTGCCTACCGGCGCCGGAACCCGCTGTCCTGACCGGCTGTACTACCGGCAAGGAGCCTCCAGGGTGACCGCGCCACCGAGGCCAAGCCCCAGCTCGCGGGCAGCGCTCCCGCCCCGGATCGAGATCTCGAGGAACCCTGAACTCCCCACGAGGCAGAGCGGAGCTCCGGGGGAGACGTCTTCGTAAGTCTTCGCAAACCCTATTGCACGGGCAGGCCCTGCGTTCGCCGCGATGCCACCCCAGCGGGCCGCCAACTCGCCAGCAAGCTCGGCCGGGCAATTGGTGATCAGGTTCCCGAAGCTATCGACCCATCTGATTGCGACAACGGCTGAGTTCCCGCGCACCTCAGGCGGCCGCGCCTCTCCCCTTACGAACGAGTCGAGCTTGGGACCCAGCTGGCCCACAGGAAGCCCAAGCGAAAGGTGGGCCGCCACGGGGGCGAATACGTCCCGGGCATGAAAGGTCGGACTCACAGGCTGGAGCATGAAGCAGGGGTTCTCGACGCTCACCAGATCTTCGTAGCCATCCGCATCGAGCACCTCGGCCAGAGCGCCATTGTCGGGGGCCAGATAAGTCCGCCCGCCGGAGGTGGCGCACAGGATCTTGCGGGGACCGCCCACCCCTGGATCGGCCACCACCACGAAGATCGTTCCTGGCGGAAAGAACTTCCGGGAGGCGACCAACGCAAACGAGGCGGCCCGGGCATCATGCCTCGGGATGGCGTGAGTGACATCAATCACTCGCGCCTCGGGATTGACGCCAAGGATCACGCCCTTCAGGACGCCGACATACCAGTCGGCCTCACCGAAATCCGTCAAGAGCGCGATTACTAGCGGTCTCATCCTGAGATCATCGGCCTGATCCAGGTGTTCACCAGGAACGAGAACCTTCCCATCAGCAGCGAGACTCGGGCCATCACGGTGTAGCCGAAACTCGCGCCAAAGGAGATCATCAAGAACCAGATCCCGACCCGGGACACCCGGCCAACGGCACCCTTGTGCTCTGCCGAGAAGTAGAAGTAAATCAGCACGGAGAAGACGCCTATGATCATCACGATGTTCCAGAGGGCGTTGACTCCGCCGCGGGTCACTGGAAGCACTGTGTCCCTCGACTGGGGCAGGATCTCACCGTGCAGCTTCTGCAACAGGTAAACTCCGGAGTAGTAACCTACGTACACTGCCAAAGCTATCCTAGCCATCCAGGAGACTCGCGGTATGTACCGGAAGTAGAGCAACACGCCCAGGGCCGCCGGGATGATCAGCAGGTAATTGAAGTTCTGGCCAAACTCATGAATCACCGGAGTCAGGAGATTGGGCTTGAGCGTGTTTTGCATCGTGAGGCCGATGTAATAGCCCAACGACAGCCCGGCGAAGAGGCTCTCGGCGAACCGGAAGAAGGGGTTGTCTTTGTAAAGGAAGCTGAGAATGCAGAGCGTCACAAAGGCATTTATCCATACCCCGATTGGGACCATCACTTGCTCCCCTCCTTCCGCGTGGCGAAGTAGATCACGTTGCCGAAGACGATGAAGGCAATGATTACCACGTGGACGATTGACTGCACGTCCATGCCGGTGGTGGCGGCGACTTTCTTTACCTCTGGTTTCTCATAGACCTGCCTGATCAACGGGTAACCCGCCTTCACCAGCTTCTCGTACTCGGAGGCGCCCTTTAGACCTCCCAGAAGACTCATCATCTGGCCGGCGCGCAGGTAGGCGTAGTACTTGGGCGCCGAGACCGCGGTGCAGCCCACCGAGACCGGAACTCCGAACTGAGGATTGACCAGATTGGCCCACCATTCACCTATCACTCCGGTCGCCAGACTGATCAAGAGCGACACATTTGTGTAGTTCTTGACCTGAGCCATGATGGGCATGCCGGCAGTCGGCTTGCCCTCAGTGTCGGCAGGGAACAGGTCCGGGATGCTGACCGCCATCCGCTTCATCACGGCCTGGCCACCCTCTTTGTAGCCGAGGTTCACGTAGTCCACTCCGTACTGCAAGTCGTATTCAGCGGCCACCTTGTTGAGCTCGCTCTTGGCTTCCTCATTTCCCCCGAGCGGGAACATCGCCATCACCACCACTTTGATCTTGCGCGCGAAGAGGTGGCGGAAGATGGCCTCAGCCATCGGATTGAGCTCGGGCTCGGAGGACGGACCATAGTCAAAGGAAACAATCACGGCGTTCTCGGGGCCGAGTTTCTCCACAGCGTCATAGAGAGCGGCCACCGGCTTAGTAGGCATCACTGGAAGTCCGATTGGGCGGATGATGGGAACCAGGGCGCCCGCAGCCACGAGCAGGTAGATTATCCTGCGATCGATATAGAGCATCTTCTTCAAGTTCATGCGAGCCTCCTAGTCCTGACCACTGCCGAGATAGGTTCGCTCGATCCCCAGGATAATCCGGATCGACATTGATGCGGCCCCCAGTGCGGCGCCGATGATAATGCCCCGCTGGGCGGCCGTGTTGGGTATGGTCATCAGCCATTCGCTCAAGGGCGTCATCGAGCCGTGAGAGAGCATGTCACCGAACGGGATCCGGCCCAGCATCACTACAATCGCCGACACCAAGAGAATTGCCGCATCCAGGTTCCGCGCCCGGAAGGCCCGGTAAGCAGCCGAAGCCACATAGAAGGAAAGCAGCGAAAACATAGTGGACTGAAGGGGCGACACCACATTCTGGAAGAGGTACTGGAACTGCCTCATCGAGTCCGGCCGGTACGCGCCCAAGATCCCGATCAATCCCATTGAGACAAGGCCCGCCAGGATCACGATCGAGTAAGGCCACCCTTTCTTGCGCTGGCTTATCTTTGAGAAATTGATCATGAAGACGTTGACTGCACCCAGCGGCAATGCGAAAGCCGCCACGATGATAAGCCAGGCATCCAGCCGATCGTTCAAGTCGGAGACGACGCGGTGAGGCACGAAGAACGCGAAGATGGGATACATGCCGACGATGAAAGTCAACAAGAGCGGCAAGGTCCGTTTCATCAGGTCCTCCTATCGGGCTATCAGCATGTTGCGCAGGATCGGAAATCCCACGTTGAGGAACACGATTCCGGCGGCAACGAACACCATTATTATCAGTTTGGTCAGGTCCTGCGCTTTGATGCTCCCGAGCAGGATGGGTTCGCGGGAGAGGTAAGCACTGGCTGCGAAGAGCTCCTCCCCCATCAAGGTGTAATCGCAGGTGGTGACAAAGAACGGCAGCTGAGCAACGTCCGCGGTGCCGGCGATTTGAATCGCACCCACGCTCTGTCCGGTTTCGGCGAAGATCAGCGATTCAGCGAAAAAGGAGCCGATCAGGAAGTTGGTAGCGGGCATCTCGCGGACCATTTTGCCGGAGACCGATGCGGCGTAAGCGAACTGGTCGTAAGTCAGGTAGGTGACCATCTCTTCTTTGTACTGGTCAGGCTTGCCGGCCTCGAGGTAGGCCTGTTTGACAGTCTCGCGGGCGGCCGAGAAGGTCAAAGGGTCCTTGTTGGGAACTTCCAGGTCGGCGCCATAGACAGCGGATTGCTTAGCGACGTGCTGGAGAATGGCAAGGCTCGCTATGGTCTGGATGTCACTTATGCTCATGATGCCCGGAATGTAGAGCATCTTCTTGCCCATTTCGGTCGCCCTGCCGATGGCCTCGTCCATAGCCGCAAGTCCAGCGATCCGTCTGATGAACAGATCTTTCCCTTTCTTGGCGGTGCCTATGTAAAAGACGATCAGAGCAAACATCAGGACGGTGAGGACCAGGGCGTTAATCCTGCCGGTATGGAGCCAATTGCCCCTCGAAGCTGCCGGCCCGACGGTGGGCGAGAACGCGGTGGCCTCACCCGATCCGGTTGCGAGC
Organism: bacterium; assembly: GCA_035542695.1. Lineage (GTDB taxonomy): Bacteria > Arandabacterota > Arandabacteria > Arandabacterales > Arandabacteraceae > DATKKY01. Next base: position 16,476 of record DATKKY010000249.1, read on the forward strand.
TTGTAATAGTATGCCTTTCTGTCTTGAGCGCGGTTGTCCACAAACGTGCGATCCCGAGGTCCGGCCTCGCCTATAGTCTCAAAGGTCCCATCGGGAGAAGTGGCGCGCAGCACCGAGACCGGCACATCTTCTGCGGCACTCCAGGTGAGGGTTATGCTGCCACCCGCATCGCTCGGCGTGTCGTGTGCCCGGAGAGCGTGGACTGGGGAAGCGGAGAGAGCCTGGGCTTCGGCCGACGCGAATGCCAAGAGGCCGACTGCCAAGACACCGACGAAGACAGAGACCCTTCGCATTAGTCCCTCCTATTGGGTTCGCACCTATGCGATTGGCACTGCGATGATCCCAGCGTTCGATTTGACAGACTTGGGCACTTTACCAATATGACTCGGCCGTGTCAATGCTCGTAAATGCCCGTCGGCTCACCGCGTAATCGGGGGCGTGAGATTCACCGGAATGTAAGCGAAACTCTCGGGGTAGCCCAAGTCCGCGGCTATCGGCTCCGCGGTCATGGTCTGGAGATCGATCCGGTCCACCTCACTCGGATAGCAATTGATGATCACGTAGGCGTAGCCATCGACCACCGCTAGGCCTACCAGGTTGTTTTTGGTGAAGGTAGCCACCTCTTCGATGGCGCCGGACTCGGTGAATCTGAGGACTTTATTGTACGTACAGAGGTAGTAGACCCCGTCGTAATAATCGATCGCACCCAGCCAAGACGTGGAGTAGTCCGACAGGTCCCGGAAGATCGAGGCTTGATACGAGGTGAGATCAACCTGGATCAGCTTGCGGGTGCCCGTCTCTGACACGATCAGCCTATTGCCGACGACTATCCCATACGCGCACTGGAGCTCCTCGGGACTCGGGTCCGGCATTGGGACGGTGCAAATGAAGTTGCCCTGGGCATCTGTGAAGTCAATACGGTCGTTGTCGTTATCGAGGTGAGCAAAACGGCCGTCCGGTATAGCCACGAACTTGTAAGGATAGGGTATAACCGCAGGTATGGGGATCGACCTCAAGGTCGCACCCTGGTAGTCTATCTCAGCCAGAGTCCTGCCAGCAGACCGCGTGAAGATATGAACGCCCACCACCTCGGTCTGCCCCTGCAGATTGTCACTCACCAAGAAGTGATTGCCGTCAAGGTGCACCGCCTTGAG
>DATKKY010000250.1:0-9327 GCA_035542695.1 bacterium
GACGACGGAGACTATGAGGTCTTCTTTGTAGCCAAGGGCACCCCCGCCGAACGAGCCGGGTTCGTCAAGGGCGACGTCGTCACAGCGATCAACGGTATCCCGGTGGCCAGCTTCAGTGGACTGGTAGCGATCTCAGAGCTCTTCAAGGCAGAGGCTGGGACAGTCTATGCGATTGAAGTGATACGAGGGGGCAAACCTTACCAGCTCAAGCTCAAGCTCGAGGAGTTGCTATAGCGGCGGCTCGTCGGGTCAGGGGACAATTTGGCCGAGCGCCAGGTTGCTCACTGAGATGATTGCCCAGATGTAGCCCCGGAACACGGTCATCCTCCGGCCGGCGGCTGGTGCGGGCACCACTCGTTCTATGGTGCCATCCTCCCGGTCGAAGAAATAGAAGCTGTCGCGCTCTTCTACCGTTCCAACAAGATTCACTCCGTCAAAGGCGATGCTCGTCGGATGAAGGCTTCCACGCGGCGATTGAAAGCTCCCCAGTTCCGTGCCGCTGGCCGAGTACTTGTGAACCAGGCCGTCGCCTTCGGTCAGATCCTCGGTCGCGTCGCTTGGGAAGTAGAAGGTTGATCCGTCCCACGCGAGTCCGGCTCCGTGGCCGCAGTAAACCACATCGAAGCTGGTCGCCACAGTGCCGCTCGAGGGGTCCTGTTTGCGGAGATGCATATACCCTGCAGTGGCGATGTAAGCGCCGTCCCAGGCAATGCCGCACGGCCGCAAGTCCGGCGACAGAATGGACGAGATGGTATCGGCGGTTGCCGGGTCCAGCTTGTAGATTCTGCGGGTGCCGGGTGCTCCCCAGTCGGCGACCCAGATGTGCAGGGTATCGGCAGTGAGGGCAGTGGGGTGTAGTATGACGGCATTGAGGGGCAGCATTGTTAGCACAGTGCCGTGCCGGGCATCGACCACGATCTGAGTGGTAGCGATTGCCGACTTCGAACCTGTCCGGACGTTGAGCGCGACCCCAAGCGTGTCAATGCGATCCCCCTCGACATCCGAAAACCTCCGCCTGGCGGTCGGCGAGGTTGACCAGTCGGTGTCCCAGGTTCCGTCGTTCTCCCAGTCCCAGCGATACTCGAGTGTTCCCGTTGATGCGGTGCTCGTCGAGGCATCAAAGACAAAGTCGGTGAGCACGGTGCCCGCAGCCGGAGCGACGGTGAACCGGGCGGTCAGATTGACCTTCGGAGACTGGGTGTTGTCGCTGCAACCGACGACGAAGGCCAGGATTGCGCCGATTGCGACTAGGCCGATCACGCTTGCCGTCGAAACCTTGGGTCCCATCTGCTCCTCCCCTGTGATTCCAGGAACGATTGGCTGCTACGCCTGGCGTCAACTAGTGGCAGCCGCTCAACTCACCTCAGCTCGAGTTTGTATTACTTGGCCCGTGGGGAGTCAAACAAAAAGCGGTCTCGGTGGCCAGGCAGCGGAAGTTTAGTGTTGCGCCAAGCCAGGCCTCTGGAGACAATAGGGGGACAAATCAGCAAGGAGGAGCGGAGATGAAGAGGGTCTTGATTGGTGCTGCAATCCTATTGGTGATTGTCTCCTGCGGTCAGAAGGAGAATGTGGTCAAGCTCGGGCTGGTTGCGCCGCTGACGGGCGACGTCAAGACCTTCGGAGAGTCGACCAAGAACGGTTTCACAATCGCCGTCGATGAGGCCAACGCCAAGGGCGGCATCAATGGTAAGCAGATCAAGGTCTATATCTCGGATGACAAGAATGATCCGACCGAAGCTTCCAACGCTGGGAGCAAGCTTATCAACCAGGATGGCGTCCGGCTCCTGATCGGGTCCGTCTCCTCCAAGTGCTCGATCCCTCTCTCGGAGCTGTGCGAGACGATGGGAGCAGTGATGATCACTCCCACCTCGACCAATCCCAAAGTGACCATCCGGGATGATGGCTCAAGAAAGGCCATGGTCTTCAGAGCGTGCTTCATCGATCCGTTCCAGGGAGCAGTGGCCGCCAAGTTCGCGCTCGACAATCTCAAGGCCAAGACATCGGCCATCCTGTATGACGTGGGGAACGATTACGTCAAGGGGCTAGCCGAGTTCTACCGGGACAACTTTACCAAGGGCGGGGGCACGATTGTGGCTTACGAGTCTTACGCCAAAGATGATGCCGACTTCTCGGCGATTCTAACCAAGGTCAAGAAGGAGAACCCTGACATTCTTTACGTTCCCGACTACTACAACAAAGTCGCCCTGATTGCCAAGCAGGCCCGTCAGCTGGGTATCAAGTCAGTGATGATGGGTGGGGATGGCTGGGATTCCCCCGACATGATCAAGATCGCGGGCGACGCGATCGAGGGGGGTTACTTCACCAATCACTACTCGCCTGACGATCCGCGGCCCGAGGTCCAGGAATGGGTCAAGAAGTACTCCGCGCGGTTCGGTGCCAAGCCGGATGCTCTGGCGACGCTTGCCTATGACGCGACCTCGCTCATGATCGCTGCGGCGACCAAGGCCGGCTCCGACGATCCGGCCAAGGTGCGTGACGCCCTCCAGTCGCTTCAGCTGAAGGCGGTCTCCGGTAGCGTCACTTTCGATTCAAGTGGCAACCCGATAAAGAGCGCTGCTATTCTGAGATACACCCGGACCGGGCAGGAGTACGTGGCGACCGTCACGCCTTAGGCGGACGGAGCAAGCTCTACATGGCATATTTCCTTCAACAGCTCATAAACGGGCTTCAGCTGGGATTTGTCTATGCGCTCATAGCGCTTGGCTACACCATGGTTTACGGCATCGTCCGGCTGATCAACTTTGCCCACGGCGATGTCTTCATGGTAGGCGCCTTCCTGGGCTACTATGGGATCCTCCGGTTCCACTTTCCATTTCCAGTCGCACTTGCCTTTGCGATGATCGGCTGCGCCATTCTGGGTATCTCGATTGAGCGGATCGCTTACAAGCCCTTGCGGTCAGCCCCGCGGATCGCCTCCCTGATCACGGCGATGGGAGTGTCTCTCTTCCTTGAGTACTTCACCAGCCTCAAGTTCGTGTTCGGCCCCAACTATCTGGCCTATCCGCGGCCCTTCAAGCTGGTGACCTACCAGGTGGGCGGAGTGTCTTTCTCAACGATTCAGATAATTGTGTTCGCGGTCGCGATCGGTCTGCTCATCGTGTTGCAGTACTTCGTCCAGCGCACCAAGGTGGGTATGGCCATGCGGGCTGTTTCCTTCGACAAGGAAACCGCGGGGCTTATGGGCATCAATGTCAATCAGATCATCTCGCTGACCTTCGGCATCGGCTCAGCCCTGGCTGCGGCGGGCGGAGTGCTTTATGGCGTGGCCTACCCCCAGATCAATCCCTTCATGGGCATCATGCCGGGGCTCAAGGCCTTTGTGGCCGCAGTTCTCGGGGGAATCGGCAGCATCCCAGGGGCGGTGCTGGGAGCGGTGATCATGGGTGTGGTGGAGACTACCACTTCAGCCTTTGTCTCATCGACTATGAGAGACGCGGTTGCGTTCTCGATTCTGATAATCGTCTTGATTGTCAAACCGACCGGGCTGCTTGGTGCGAAGGGCACGGAGAAGGTGTGAAGCAGGCATGAGTGAAGAGCCAAAGGGGCGCGAGCAAGAAGCCAAGTGCGATCAGGCGGCCGGGGCAGGTTCGATCCCGCCGCGGGAGGACGGGCAAGCCTCTGCGCTGGGCCGAGTTGCGCCCTGGGCTATCACGGTCCTGGCATACGCAGTGATCACGGTGCTCATCTCGACGAGGATGATAAACCCCTACTGGCAGCAGATCATCCAGTTCGCGCTGATCATGGCGATCTCGGGGCTTGGGCTCAATCTGATATACGGGTACACCGGTCAATTCTCGCTGGGGCACGCCGCGTTCTATGGCATCGGAGCCTATACATCGGCGCTCATAACCAAGTCCTTCCCGCACAGCGGTATCCCGATGTTCGTCCTCTCCATGTTCGCTGCCGTCGCAGTGGTGGCTGCGGTCGCGTTTCTGATTGGCATGCCGATCCTCAGGCTCAAGTCGGATTATCTGGGGATTGCCACTTTGGCCTTCGGCATCATTGTCAAAGTGCTCTTCGACAATGCCGATCGGGTGATCCCCAAGCTGGGAGGGTCGCGCGGCATGCTGGGCATCCCGAAGTACACCAATTTCACTTGGACTTTCTTCATGGCCCTGGCTGCCCTCCTGGTGATCCGGAACTTCGTCTTCTCCAGCCTCGGCAGGGCATGCATATCTATCAGGGAGGATGAGATCGCTGCCGAGTCGGTCGGTGTCAACACGACCAAGTACAAGACCCTCGGCTTCGTACTCGGTTGCTCCTTTGCCGGCGCTGCCGGCGTGCTTTACGCGCATCTATACTCCTTCCTTCATCCCTCGAACTTCGACTTCTTGAAATCGATTGATGTCCTCCTGATTGTCGTGCTGGGCGGTCTGGGCAGCATGTCGGGAACTATCGTGGCGGCGATAGGCTGGACCTTCCTCTTGGAAGGCCTCCGGGTGATCCTGCCGCCGCAGATTCTGGATTGGCGACTGGTGATATATCCGCTGCTACTGATAATCGTGATGATCTTGAGACCGCGGGGTCTCTGGGGCGGTGTGGAGTTTGGCTTCCTGAAGCCGAGCGAGAGATGGACACAGTCCTCAAAATCGACAAACTGACCAAGTACTTCGGCGGGCTCAAGGCCGTATCGGCTTTCGACCTGGAGATCGAGGAGGGCGGGCTTGTAGGCCTGATCGGTCCCAACGGCGCGGGCAAGACCACCATTTTCAATCTGATCACCGGCCTTTACCCTGCGGATCAGGGCGAGATAACGTTGCGCGGGCAGCGCATATCGGGTCTCAAGCCGTTCCAAATAGCGGAGCGGGGTATCGCCCGGACCTTCCAGAACATAAGGCTCTTCAACGCGCTCACGGTGGAGGACAACATCCGGATCGCCCGGCACATGCATGTGCGCTACGGACTCCTGCCCGCGATCTTCCGCGCCAGGTCTTTTGCGAAAGAGGAACGGGAGATAGCTGAGACCTCGGCGGAGATTCTCTCCCTCCTCAAGCTGCAAGGCCGGGCTCACGAGGTCGCCGGCTGCCTTCCCTACGGAGAGCAGCGGCGGCTGGAGATCGCCCGGGCGCTGGCCACCGGTGCCAAGACGGTGCTCCTGGATGAGCCTGCCGCAGGCATGAATCCCCAGGAGACCGTCAAGCTGATGGACCTGATTCACTTCATCCGCGAGCAGTTCAAGCTGACCATTCTCTTGATCGAGCATCAGATGCGGGTGGTGATGTCGATCTGCGAGCGTGTGGCAGTGATGGATTTCGGCGAGAAGATCGCCGAGGGGAGCCCCAAGGAAGTCCAGAACGATCCCAAGGTGATTGAGGCCTACCTAGGGAAGGGATAGCAGCGCCGATATGCAAAGAGCCAAACCGCTTCTCGAGATCAAGGATCTGAGTGTCGCCTACGGCGCGATAAATGCTGTGCGCGGGATCTCGCTGGATGTCTGCCAGGGGGAGATCGTCGCCCTGATCGGGGCGAACGGGGCGGGCAAGAGCACAACGCTCAAGACTATCTCGGGAATCGTGCGGGCCAAGTCGGGCAAGGTGATCTTCGACGGCCGGGACATCACCAATCTTGGCTGCCACAAGGTCGCCGGGCTGGGTATTGCCCACGTTCCTGAAGGCCGGAAGCCCTTCGCCAACCTCACGGTTTTCGAGAACCTGAGGATGGGTGCCTACCTGGCGAGCGATCGGACCAAGATCGACAAGGCCATGGAGCGCGTGTTTCAGTCCTTTCCAAGGCTGCGCGAGCGGCTCTCGCAGTCGGCAGGGACGCTCTCGGGCGGCGAGCTCCAGATGCTGGCGACCGGCCGGGGCCTGATGTCACAGCCCCGGCTGCTGATGCTTGATGAGCCGTCGATGGGCCTCTCCCCGATCCTGGTGAACGAGATATTCGCAATCATAAAGGAGATCAATTCCCAGGGAACCAGCATCCTTGTGGTCGAACAGAACGCCCACAAGGCACTTTCGATCGCCCACTACGCCTACGTGCTCGAGACCGGAACCATCACCCTCGATGGCCCCGGCCAGAGCCTTCACGAAGATCCCCGGGTGCGCGAGGCCTATCTCGGAACTTAGCTCTACCGGCGGTTTTATCTCTTGCTCCAACCTCTCCCGGCGTGACGGTAACTCTCCTCGGTCCCGGGGGTTACGAAGGGCGCACCCGCCTGCCGAATTGCCAAGTGCGCCTAAGCTTCGGCCTGGGTTGTGCCGATAAATCTGTAGAGTGACAACAGGCACCCCTGGGGCGCATTGGGGCAATTGCGTGAACCACTCTAGACTACATATGTCTCGCTGGGGAAGACTGCGGTTTCCCCTCAAGGCCAAGTTCGGCCTCTTGCTGGTCGGCTTTGTGACCGCGATGGCCGTTGTGATCTATATGAGCTATTCGACGGCCAGGAAGGTCACCGCGGAGCTGCGCGAGGTTGAGCTGTCGGCCTTTCAGCAGTACACCGAAGCCCGTCATCTGAACGATTACCTTCAGCAGGCCTCCGCCGTCTTTGTGGAAGCCATAAGCCGCGGGGACGTCGCGGTGCTGGACAAGTGCGGCCAGGCCAGAACCAATTTTCTGGGCCAGCTTGCGCGGATCGAGCATGCGATGCCCCCATCCGGACAGGACCGCGCTGGCCAGATCGCTGACGATTTTGATGCCTACCTTCAAGCTGCCCGGGCTCACGCCGAGGCGGTTTTGGCCTCCGAGGACCAGGCAACCATCGGCGAACGGGCGCAGGTCGCGACGATCCTCGAGAAGCGCTTGGGGGGCGATCTCAACCGGCTTGTGATTCTCGCGGGCCAGCATGTCGCACTGTCGCTCTCGGCGACGGCCAGAGCGGCCCAGGTGCAATGGCTGGAAGCGATGTTCGCTGGCGTGCTGGCGTTCGTGCTGCTCTTGGGGCTCTTCACTTTTCTGATGGGCATGATCGTTGGTCCAATCAAAACGCTGTCGAATATGGCGGCCGAGGTCGCCAAGGGCAACCTTGAGCAGCGAATCGAGGCATTCGCTTCGGCCAACGACGAGATCGGCGATCTGGTGGGGTCCTTCAATCTGATGACTGAGGGCCTGATCAAAACCACCGTTTCCAAACGCTACGTTGACAACATAATCCGATCAATGACCGATACGCTGGTGATCGCGAGACCTGACGGAATCATCAAGAGCGTCAATCAAGCGACCCTGGATCTCCTCGGATACGAGGAACGCGAACTGGTCGGAAAACCTATCGGCACCATCTTCGCGGACCAGGGTAGCGCGATCTCAGCGCTGCAACTTGTCGCCAGCGGGGGCAGCCCGGGCACTCCATCGAGCGGCCAGTCATGCCCAGACCCGCCGCCCCAGGACCTGCCAACTACGGGTGTGCCCTCCGCTGGCTCTGATACTGTTCGTTGTGAGCCGTCCCGCCCTGGGCGGGGGGCCGATCTGCCGGGGCCGCAAAAGAGGATTACCGAAAGCGCCTACATAGCCAAGAGCGGAAATCAAATACCGATACTGCTCTCGAGCTCGGTACTGCGCGGTGAGAACGGAGCGATCGAAGGCATCGTGTGCGCCGCCCAGGACATAACTGAGCGCAAGCGTTGGGAGCAGGACCTTCAGGATGCCAAGGAGATCGTTGAGCGTGCCAACTGGGAGCTGATGGAATCCAACAAGCATCTCGAGGAAGCCACCCTGTTTGCCCAGGAGATGGTGGCCCAGGCCGAGAGCGCCAACGCGGCCAAGAGCGAGTTCCTGGCAATGATGAGCCATGAGATCCGTACGCCCTTGAACGGCATACTTGGATTCTCGCAGCTTCTGCTCGAGGACGAGGCTCTGAGTGGGGAGCAGCGCGATTTCGTCGATACCATCTACATCAGTGGGACAGCCCTCTTGACCGTGATCAATGACATTCTGGACTTCTCCAAGATCGAAGCCGGCAAGATGGACCTGGAGGTGATCGACTTCGATCTGGTCAGTCTTGTGGAAAGTGTCGGCGACATTGTGCGCCAATGGGCCGACGAGAAAGGACTGGAGCTCGCATGCTTCGTGGACCATCGCGTGCCCACGCGGCTCCGCGGCGACCCGGGCCGCCTGCGCCAGATTCTCCTCAACCTCGCCGGGAACGCAGTCAAGTTCACGGAGCGTGGCGAAGTCACGGTGGAGGCCAAGCTCGAGTTCGAGACGCATGGGAGCGCCTCGATCAGGTTCGAGGTGCGGGACACGGGCATAGGTATCCCTGAAGACCGTCAGGCGCAGATCTTCGACAAGTTCACGCAGGTCGATGGTTCAACCACCCGCAGGTATGGCGGCACGGGGCTGGGGCTCGCCATCTCCAAGCGGCTGGTCGAGATGATGAAAGGCGAGATTGGGGTGGAGAGCGAAGTGGACAAGGGCAGCACCTTCTTCTTCGTAATTGAGCTGCCTGTGCAGACCGGTCCGGCAGTCAAGGCCCAACTGGTACAAGCGGTTGATGTGGAAGGCATGCGGGTCCTCGTGGTTGACGACAATGCGAGAAGCCGGCGTCTTCTGGAAGAGACCCTGGGCCACTGGCACATGGAATCGTCCTCGGTCGAGAGCGGCCAGGCTGCTCTCGAGGCGCTTGAAGTCGCCAAGGCCGCGGGGCGCCCGTACAAGCTGGGGCTCGTAGATGCGCGGATGCCCGAGATGGACGGGTTCAGATTGTGCGAGCGGATCAGGTCCAGCAAGGGCTTTGATGACACGTTACTGATTATGCTGACCTCCGGCGGCAAGAGCGGCGATGGCGCCAGATGCCGGAAGTTGGGCATTTCTGCATATCTAGTGAAGCCGGTCAAACAGGCCGATCTCTGGGAGGCAATCATGCTGACACTTGGGACAAGAGATAGAGACGGCGAGGTTCGGGGGTTGATCACGCAGCATACGCTGCGCGAAAGCCGCAGGAGTCTCCACATCCTTGTGGCTGAAGACAGCCCCATCAATCTCAAATTGGTCGTGAAGATGCTGGAGAAGCGGGGCCATACGGTCGGGGTTGCGACCAATGGGCGAGAGGTGCTGAACGCTCTTGAGAAGCAGCGTTTTGATCTTGTGCTGATGGACGTTCAGATGCCCGAGATGGACGGCCTTGAAGCGACCGTAGCGATCCGGGAGCAGGAGAAAAAGACCGGCGGCCACATCCCGATCATTGCGATGACGGCGCATGCGATGAAGGGCGACCGCGAGCGCTGCATAGACATCGGCATGGACGCGTACGTTTCGAAGCCGATCAGAGCTCAGGAGATCCTGGCGGCCATAGACCGGACTGTGGTTGGAGACGCTCCTGCGGGGGCTGATGCGAAGCGCACTGGGCGAGATGAGGTAATAGATTGG
>DATKKY010000251.1:0-2331 GCA_035542695.1 bacterium
CGCAAGAAGATCATCCGGGCCTACGGCGCGGAGCTGGTCGAGACCCCGGGCGGCGAGAGCGACGTTGACCTGACGCTCGCCAAAGTGAAGGAGATACTCAGCCGCAATCCGGGCAAGATGTGGGAAGTGCGGCAATTCGGCAATCCCGACAACACTGAGGCGCATTACCTCACTACCGGCCCCGAAATCTGGGACCAGACCGATGGCAAGGTGGATGCACTTGTCGCGACCCAGGGGACGGGTGGAACCATCTCCGGGGCCGGACGTTTCCTTAAGGAGAAAAACAAGCAGGTGAAGCTTTATGCGGTCGAGCCCAAGGAGTGCCCGGTGCTCTCCGAGGGCAAGTGGGGGGCCCACAAGATCGAAGGCATCGGGGATGGCTTCGTGCCCGATATCTTGGACGTTGAGATACTTGATGGCATCGTCACGATTGCTTCGGATGACGCGGTGGAGATGGCTCAGCGGCTGGCACGGGAGGAGGGCCTCTTCTGCGGCATTTCGTCAGGCTGCAACGTGCTCGCCTCGATCAAAGTTGCCCGAGCCCATCCGGAATACAAGATCATCGTCACTATGATCAACGACTCGGGCCAGCGGTACTTCTCGACCGAGTTGTGCGGCGAGGAGCCTGGCGAGTGGCTTGAGGCCAGCCGGGATAGGCACGTGGAAGTCGATGTCTCGAGACTCAAGGGCAAGCACTACGAAATAGTGAAATAAGCGTGCGGCGGTAGGGACGAGCATGGGTCTGGTACCGATTGAGATCACAATCAATGGCCAGAAGGTAGAAACCAAAGTCGAAGCCGGCTGGAGCCTGCTCAGGTTCTTGCGTGAAGGCCTCGGACTCCTGGGCACGCGCGAAGGGTGTGGCCGGGGCGATTGCGGCAGTTGCACCGTGCTCCTGGACGGCGAGCCCGTCGCGTCGTGCATCATGTTTGCGCTTCAGGCCAGCGGCCGCGCCGTCACCACCATCGAGGGGGTCTCGGACGGTGAGAGGTTGGATGTGATCCAGCGCTGCTTCGTCGAGAAGGGAGCTATTCAGTGCGGCTTCTGTACCCCGGCCATGGTGCTGGTTGCCAAAGCGCTCCTGGCCAGGGTGGCCAAGCCTTCGCGGGACGAGATCAGGCAGGCGATCGCGGGTGTGCTTTGCCGGTGCACAGGTTACAAGAAGATCGTGGATGCGGTGGAAGCTGCCGCTAGTGAGCGAGGGAGGTAAGGCAGGCATGGAGCGAATGAGGGAAGGCGACTTCCTGATGGTCCGGCTTTCCGACGGCGAGGATCTGCTTGGGGCCCTGAAGCAGGCCCTCAAGGATGAAGATGTGGAGGCGGCGATCGTGCTCGGAGGTGTGGGCATGCTCAAGCAGCCGGGCATCGCCTTCTACAAGGGAGGCGGCAAGTACGAACCGATTCCACTCAAAGAGGAAGTGGAGATCTGCGCCCTGAACGGCAACGTTGCTTTGGCCGATGGGGAAGTCTTCATTCATCTGCATGCGACGCTGGGAACATCAAGCGGCCCAGCGTTGGCGGGGCATTTGACCGGGGGCAAGGTCCACATGACCGCCGAAATCGCCTTCAAGGTGGTTCACCGGCCGATGGTGCGAGTGTTCGACGAAAAGACGGGCTTGAAATCACTACGGTTTGAGTAACGGGTTACAGGACGGAGGTGGATCCATGGTCAAGTTCGCAGGACGGATGGCAAGGCTGGGGACCGAGAGCGCTTTCGAGGTGCTGGCGAGAGCCAAGGCCCTCGAGGCTCAGGGCAAGAAGATGATTCATCTGGAGATCGGCGAGCCCGATTTCGACACTCCCGACAACATAAGAGAAGCCGCAGTCAAGGCGATTCGCGAAGGTTGGACTCACTACGGGCCTTCTCAGGGTCTGCCGGAGCTGAGGAAGGTGGTTGCCGAGGTCTGCGGCCGTGACAAGGGCCTCACGATCTCGCCGGACGAGGTTGTCATAACTCCCGGCGGCAAGCCCATTATGTTTTTCGCCATCCTCGCGCTGGTGGATGACGGCGACGAAGTGATCTACCCCAACCCGGGCTTCCCCATCTATGAATCGGTGATCGAGTTCGTGGGCGGCAAAGCGGTGCCCATCAAGTTGGACATGAAGCGGGAGTTCTGCTTCGATGTCGATGAGTTGGCGCGGTTGGTGACCCCGAAGACCAAGATGATCATCATCAACTCGCCGCAGAACCCGACCGGCGGGGTGCTTTGTAGGGAGGATATCCAGGCGATAGCTAAGCTGGCGGTCAAGCACAACCTGTGGGTGCTGGCCGATGAGATCTACTCCAAGACCCTCTACGAGGGTGAGCATGTGAGCATCGCCACCTTCCCG
>DATKKY010000252.1:0-21365 GCA_035542695.1 bacterium
AGAGCGGTGACGACGGCGGTGAAGAGCACCACCAGTATCTTGTTCCGGACCGAGTAGGCAATGACTTTGTCAATCATGCCGCACGCTTCACTTGGCCTCGACGGTCTCAATCGTGCGCACGACCGCGCCGCATTCGAGCATGGACTTGCCGTAGAAAGGGTTCTTCACGGCTTGGTCAGTTTGGAGCCAGTCGCCGGGATACATAGGGCAGTGAACCACGTACAGCCTGTCGCCCAGGGCCTTGGATGGCGCTGCCTGGTCCACCAGCTTGACGACATAGTCGCTGAGCGCTCGGAACTGCTTGCGCTGGTCATCCAGGCCTGCCCGGTTGATGGCTTGGCTCTTGTCCAGGATGCCTTTGGCGATGGGCTCGAGGTCGCCGCTTCCCACCCTGGCCGCCAGCGTCTTGGCCGCCTGGGCGAGCGCCGTGGCTTGGGATTTGCCGATCGGCTGGTCGGAAGCAAGCAGCTGAGCGATTTCCAGGTAAGACTTGACGAGCCCATCAACTTCGACAGTCGGGCCCGCTGACGGCATCCCAGGCATGGCGGCCATGGTTGCAGGGGTCTCCGCCGGGGCCGCCGGCTTGCTCCCAGGTGCCGGCTGGGTGGCCGGCACCAGCAGTCGCTCGGCCGTCATCTTCTGAATGGCCTCCCGGGTGCGGCTCTCAGTGTCCAGCAGGAACTGGCCACTGGTCACCACCATCTCGTCCGGCGCGAGGCCATCGAGGATCTCGACCATGCCTTCGGTGGTCTCGGTTCCGGTGCGCACCACCCGAGGGTCGAAGCGCCCGCTCCCGAGCGAGACGAAAGCAAGCTGGCGCTCGCCGGTGTCGATCACGGCTTCACGCGGCACCTGGATCGCGTCGGGCGCGACCTCGACCGCGATCTCGACGGTGGCATACATGCCCGGCTTCAGAACCAGGTCGGCATTGGGAAAACTCAGCCTGGCCGTAGCTGATCGCGTCTCGGGGCTTACCTGGGGCCCAAGGAAGACGACCCGGCCGTGGAAATCTCCGTTCCGCACCCCGTTCACAGTTGCGACGGCCTCGGCGCCCAGCTTGACCAGGGGGAGCTGGCTCTCGTAGATCTGGGCATCGAGCCAGAGAGTTGATTGATCCACAATGCGGAAGAGCCGGTCGCCAGCTGCCACCGCCGCGCCCTCGACCACGTTCTTTTCGGAGATGTAACCCTTGGCAGGGCTTCGGAAGGTGATCGTCTGGATGACCTTGTCGGACTTCGTGATGGTTTCGATATCAGCCGGGGCGACATCCAAAAGCTGGAGCTTGCTTCGGGCGTCATCGACCAGCGCTTGGGCCTCCGCCCGCGCAGCATCGGTGGCGCTGGGCGGGAGGTCACTCAGGCTCCGCTCGGCCGCCCGCAACTCCTGCTCGTCGGCCACGAGTTCCGGGCTGTAGAGCTCGAAAAGCGGCTGACCCTGCTTGACCAGCATGCCCTCGGTGGTCGCAAATAGATGTTCGATGTAGCCTCCGACCTTGAGGGTCACGTCATGTTGATTGGGTTCCGCCACCCGGAAGTATCCGACTGTCCTGACCTTGGTGGAGAGAGGTCCCCGAGTGACTTTGGCAACGCGGATTCCCATGTTCTGAGTGACCACGGGGTCGATCACCACCGTCGGCCCGGCGCGCACCTCGTCTTCATAGACTGGCACCAGGTCCATACCCATGGGGCTTTTGCCAGGCTTGTCTGAGATGTAAGGTGGGTTCATCATGGGATCCCACCAGTAGAGGATCTTGCGCTCTTTGCCCGCTGGCTCGGCCGGCGCGGCGGCTGCGGCGGGGGTTGCCTGGTCCCTGACCGGCACCAGCTTCATGCCGCAGATGGGGCAATATCCTGGCTTGTCCTGCATCACCTGGGGATGCATCGAGCACGTGTAATAAGTCACCTTAGCCGGCACGCTCTCCGCCGCGCCGGCCGAGGCCAGCCTCAGACCAACGCCACCCGGCAGCGCCGAGAGCGCCAGGAGTCCCAGCATTGCCAGCAACCCCAGCGTGCCTGGAGCCGTCAGCCGCCCGGGGAGCAGTCTCGCATGTGATGCGCCCGCCCTGAGGCCGGGCCTTTTCGCTCTGATCATTAGATTCATGGCTTTGGTCCCCTCCCTACCACGTCTGCCCGGCGCGGGGCCGAATTGGGAGCGGCTGGCCGCGGGCTGGTTAACTTGCGACTCTCAGCGCCCACTCTACGCCGGTTCCGCGCCCCAGCGCAAGCGAAGTGTTTACCCTATTGGATGCCGCGTCCTCGCCTTGAGCTTCGACTGCGCGCTCCCGCCGGCGGCAGTACCGGGAGCGGACCGGTACCCGTCCGGCGCCCGTGCGATGCCCTGCTGGTAGGCCGGCCCCCGGTCGGCGTTGCATAATACGATGGAGAATTGGAACCTTGCATCCCAAGCCAGGTTAAACTATCATGTGGACGAGTGGAACTAAACCCCTGAAAGGAGAGTAGCGACGTGGGAAGCAGAAGTGTTTTGTCCAGGCTTGCTTTAACATTAGTTCTCTTGGTGGTGGCGGTTGGGATAGGGGGCGCGGCCTATGCCGCTGACGCCGGCTGGCTAGGGGTGATGCTCCAGCCCCTGACGGACGACCTCAGGGGTGCCATGAATGTCGGCAAGGACGTCGAGGGAGTATTGGTGAGCGACGTCGTGGCCGGCAGCCCCGCTGAGGCCGCAGGCTTTGCCAAAGGGGATGTCATAGTCGAGATCGAGGGCAACACCATCACCACCGCCGAACAGGCGATCAGCCAGATCAAGTCGCATGCCCCTGGCGACAAGGTCAAGATTGTTGCCATTAGGGCCGGTAAGCGCGAGGTTATGACCGCCACGTTGGGCACTCGCGAGGCCGCCGAGGAGGCGACCCCGGAATCCAAAGAGTATTACAACATTAAGATCCCGCGGGTGGAGCGGATCTTCAAGGAGTTCAAGCCTGAGCCGGGTGGCTACCTAGGCGCTAAGGTCCAGGATATCTCTGATGATCTCGGTCAGTACTTCGGTGTCCATGAGGGCGAGGGTGTGCTTGTCCTGGATGTGATGGCCGATACCCCGGCCGAGCGCGCCGGGCTCAAGGCTGGTGATGTGATAACCAAGGTGGATGGGCAGGATGTGAGCGATTCCGGCGAGTTGGTCGGCTACCTGAGACAGCATGACCCCGGCGACAAGGTTGACGTGACCTTCAAGCGAAACCGCGAGACGCGGAGAGTGGAGGTCGAGCTCGATAAGGCTCCCAATGCTGCCCACATCTTCATGAAGCAGCTCGGCCAGCCTTGCGCACCAGGCCAGGCCGGAGAGACCGAAGAGGAAATGATGCAGCCTCCTTGCACGGGCGCGGCCCCTGAGATGCAGATGAAGATGATGGAGCGCATGCCGAAGACGCCCGAAGCGATGGAGATGCGCCGCGAGATGGACGAGATGAAGGCTGAGATTGACCAGCTGAAGCAGGAGATCGAGAGCCTAAAGAAATAGGCGAGCAAACGAGTCGTATCCGAAGCACTTTCTGCGGCTGCCCGGAGAGCCTTTCGTCGCGCCAAGGCCGTGACGGATGGGCTCGCCGGGCTTTTTTTGACGCCCGGAAGAGCTAGTGACCGTGACGAAATCCGCCGGACTCGTTAGAATATGTCAGGGGGTACGGTGAAGCCGACCGTTTCGGCATTCAATCGATTGCGAACCGAGCCGCGAGCAGGCATGCGACTTAGAGCCGTAAGCGGAGCTGTCCTGTTGGCGATGCTCGTCCTGACTGGAGTGGGTGGTGGCGGTGAGCCCCTTCCCGGCAGGGAGATCATGCTCCCTGAGAAGGTCGTGCCCGACCGGTTCTTCAGCTACCTGATCGGGCTGATTGATGCTGACGTCTGCGGCGACGTTGATGATGCTCAACTGGCGGCAATCTTGAAAGAGTATCGGGGCAAGACGTCGGTTCCTTTTGAGAAGATCACGGAGATCAAGCGCGAATGCACGAGCGGCTCCACCGTGCATGATGTTTCGATTGGCTTTAGGGGCGACCTTAAGACGCCGCTGCCGTATAGCATCCTCGGCTACCACCCTGGCTCGGTGATCGCCAGCAAGACCATGAGTTTCCTCGAATGGTACACGCCCTCGCAAAAGCTCGCGACCAGCACGGGATCGATCGAGCTCTCCAAGGTATTCGTCTTCGGGGTTTACCAGGGGTGGGCGATAGTTGACATCGATGCCTGGATCGAGAAGCTCTTTGGCGGCGTGCTCGGCGATACGCGGATTATCGTGGTCGTGCTCTTCAAGTATAAGGGTGATTGGCATGGTCTTGCGGCCGGCTATGATCGCAAAGGCTACGGGAGGAGCGGCATCTTCAATTTCAGGACCAACAAGATCATGTTCCCGACGCCGCGCGAGCTACAGGTGCTCGCGCCCTATTTCAGGGACTATGTGGTTCGGACCAAGCACCTGGTCGCTCCGCTGCCTCCTGCGAGCAGGTGGAAGTCCTAATCCTAAGAATAGCGGCCGGGCCGGCTTCGGCGACAGCCTGTCGCCGGATGCTAGTTTCAGCCAAGCCCCCCGGCTGCCGGGCTGGTGTCCGACGAGGATGCTCCACTATTGGGAGAGGAGAAGAGCGAAATCCTCCTCGCGAGGTCTTTGGAACCGCACTTGGGGCAGGCGGTGCCGGCCGGTTGCTGGCAAGAATCACTCCCGAAATCGATGGTCTCGAACTGGAAGCCACAGTCTCTGCATTTGTGCTCTCGGATTGGCAACTTATTTCCTCCTTCGTGCCGCCTTATGATGCAGAACTTGGCTGGCGGGTTTCGCTCGGGCCCCGGTTTGGTGTTGACCCTGAAACGGCGAGTCTCTAAAGTAAACGTCGAGGGCCCTGCTTGGAGGTGGGTATGCCCGGACCTCTTGTGATCTTTGAAGACCACAGATTTGCTGATCTCTACCCCATGACGCTGACCAGGCCCGTGTTCGATCTGGTCTGCGGCATCCAGACCCTCGGCCAGAAGCTTGGGATCGATCTGGCGAAGGCGCGCGCCGGGGGATTGAGTGGGTCGCCCCTCGGCTTGCATGCGCGGCAGTACCTAGCAGCCGCGGACCGGCCGTTCGTCACGTCCTATGCCGCTCTTTTCCGGGACTCCGAGCTGATCACCTTGGTCAACGGGCGCTTGATATCGTGCGAAAGCATCCTGGCCCGGTTGGACCCGGCCAGGCCAGGCAAGTATGTCTGCGGCAGCACAGTCGTCGCGGCTACTGTGTCCCGAGCTTTTGCCGAGCGCTTGGATAAGCTGGCCGGCTTGCCTTTGGATGATGGTGTCTTTCGAGATCTGCCCTCAACCGAGGTCGATGCCTGCGTTATCAACTACCCCTGGGATCTGGTCAACTCCAATGGCACCGAAATAGCCCACGACTTTGCCCGGCTCGGCGGAGGCCGGATTGGGCTCACGCCGCCACCTGGTGTTCATCTCGTGAACGACGGGGCCATGCGCATCGCTCGCGATGCGAGCCTTGCCCCGGGAGTGGTGATCGATGCGAGCCGAGGCCCGGTCAACATCGAGAGCGGCGTTGTGATCATGGCTAACGCATCGCTTCAGGGCCCGCTCCATATCGGGGCCGGCACCGTGGTCAAGATGGGCGCGCGGCTCTACGGCGACACCTCCATCGGACCCGTTTGCAGGGTCGGAGGTGAAGTGGCCGAGAGCATAATCCAGGGATACTCCAACAAGCAACACGATGGCTTCCTGGGGCATTCCTACGTCGGCGAATGGGTCAACCTTGGCGCCGGCACCAACACCAGCGATCTCAAGAACAACTACTCAACGGTCAGAGTGCCAATTGGCGGCAAGCTGGTGGATTCGGGCGGGCTCTTCGCCGGCCTTTACATTGGCGACCATGCCAAATCGGGCATAGGCACCACATTCAACACTGGCAGCGTCGTGGGAGTCTCGTCCAATATCTATGGGGCCGACTATCCTACCAAGTACATTCCGTCGTTCGTGTGGGGAGGAGGATCGGAGTTTGCGGAGCACAGGCTGGCTGCGGCTCTGGAGACTGCCAAACGCGTGATGGAACGGCGCGGCAAGACCTTCGGGGCACGGGAGAGGTCGGTGTTCGCGAGCGTCTATGAACTCACCAGGAGGGAGCGAGCCTCCTTCTTAGCCTGATAGGTGCACCGGCCAGTAGACCAACTTCCGTGTGGCCGCCCCGCGTGGCCTCCGAGGGACTTCTGCGTACCTCGAGCGGAGTGGCTATGGCGCTCGCGCCGGAGGCGTAATGGAACGGTGTCCGCATTGTGGGCATGAAGTCACGGCCGAGGAGGACAAGTGCCCTGCCTGCGGTTTGACCATTGCCCAAACTGATCTCGCCAAACTTGCTGATCCTACTCTGCCCACCACTCTGGCCTCGCCCCCGGAAGAGCAGCCCCTGGCCGAAGGGCGGGTTCTGGGTGCGAGGTACGAGATTCTAGGAGTGATCGGCCGGGGAGGAATGGGCTGGGTTTACAAGGCTCGCGATCGCGAGATTGACCGGCTGGTCGCCTTGAAGGTGATCCGCCGGGACCTTGCGAGGGATGAGGCCGTGATCCGGCGCTTCCGGGAAGAGATCGTCCTGGCACGCCGGGTTACCCACAAGCATGTCCTCCGGATCTACGATATCGCTGAGGCTGAAGGCATCAAGTTCATCTCCATGCCTTTCATCGAGGGCAAGGACCTCAAGACCCTGATCAGCGAGCGAGGTGCTCTCGGGATAGCTGAGGCAACCGGCATTGCCAGCCAGGTTGCCCAGGCCTTGAAGTGCGCCCACGAAGCCGGGGTGATTCATCGCGACCTGAAACCTCAGAACATCCTGATCGACAAAGAGGGCGCGGCCTACGTGACCGACTTCGGCATCGCCAAGAGTGCTGAGGGGGGCGGGCTGACGGTCACCGGGCAGATCATGGGCACCCCGGAGTACATGTCGCCGGAACAGGCCGAGGGCCGAGAGGTGGACTACCGGACCGACATCTATTCGTTCGGGCTGGTGCTCTACGAGATGTTAACCGGCCAGGTTGCCTTCAAGGCCGACACCATCATTTCCACGCTGATGAAGCGTCTGCGCGAGCGAGCCGAGCCGCCGTCCAAGGCCAACCCAGCCGTTCCAGCCTGGCTGGATAATCTGGTCATGAAGGCCCTGGAACTCCACCCCGAGGACAGGTACTCATCGGTTGATGAAGTGCTCTCTGACATTGAGAGCCGGACCGCCAAGCGCCGCCGGCGGCTCGGGCGATGGACGCTTGCAGTCGTGGTCGCGCTCGCAGTGGTCGGTATTGCGGCAGCTCTCTTCTTCGTGCTGAAACCGGCGGTGGTATTCCAGAAGGCCCGGATCTACCTCGCAGTCTTGCCCTTTGACAACCAGACTCAGGATGCCAGTCTCGATTGGCTCAAGGCAGGCATCCCGGAGAACCTCGCTGCCGATCTAGCTCAGTCGAAGTACTTCCGAGTGATGAGCCCGGAGCGGCTGCTCAAGGTTGTCCATGACATGGGCAAAGAGGTTCTCGACCTCGCCACCCCCGAAGTGATGAGCCAGGTTGCCAAGGCGACCGATCTGGATGCTTTTGCCCTGGGCAGCGTGGTCAAGGTGGGCGACAAACTGAGGCTGACGCTGAGGGTTGTGAACGCTCGCAACTGGGATGGGATCGGCACCAAGACGGTTGTCGGCTCGGAGGGCGACCTTCTGGCCATGATTGACGACCTCTCCAGCAAGGCCAAGCAGATCTTCAGCCTGAGCCAGCAGCAGATAGCTGCCGACCTCGGTCGGGAAGTAGCTACCGAACGTACTAAGTCGGTCAAGGCAGCTGCGGATTTCGCCCAGGGCTTGGGGTTCACCTACCAGGGCGAGTTTCAGGATGCTGCCCGCGCCTTTGAGGGCGCTATCAGCGCTGACCCGGACTTCGCCGTGGCCTATGCGCGGGCCGCGGAAGCTTATAAGAACCTGGGGTATGACGACAAGGCTCAAGAGCTGTCCTTCGCAGCTGTGGACAAAGTGGTCAAGTTCACGGACCGGGTACTCCCAGCGGACCGCACCTTCATCATGGCGCAGCACGCCAGCATCACTCACAACACCGACCAGGCAATTCAGTCCTACAAGGACTTCATCGCCGCCTTCCCGGACGATCCTGAAGGCTACTACAACCTGGGCTTGGTCTATTCATCGGTGAGCACCTGGGACCTCGCCCATGACAACTTCACGCGGGCGATCCAATTGGATCCCAAGTTCGTCTCGGCCCGATTCGAGCTGGCCAAAGTGCTGATCAACCAGAATGACCTTGACCGGGCGCTCGTGGAGCTGGAGGAGGCTCTCAAGACCTACCGAAGCATGGGGAACGGTCCCGGCGAGGCCGGCGCTCTCAATGCCATAGGCGTGATATACAAACGCAAGAACCAGTTTGCGAGGGCGGTCGGGTACTATGACGCTGCAATCAAACTTGACGAACATCTGGGCGACAAGCGGGCGACTGCGGCCAGCCTCGGAAACCTCGGCCTGATTTATGAGATCATGGGGGAGCGCGATAAGGCTCTCACGGTTTTCTTAAGGTCGCTCGAGTTGCGCCAGGAGATCGGCGACAAGAGCGGCATCTCCAACGCCCTCAACAAAATCGGCCAGATCTATCAGTCTGATGGCAAGTTTGAAGAGGCGCTCTCCAACTTCGAGCGAAGCTTCGAGATCCGCAAGGAAATGGGCTCGAAGGATCATATGGCTTCATCGCTCTCCGACATGGGCTATGTCTATTCCATGATGGGGCAGTACGACAAGGCTGCCCAGGTGGACTCCCTCGCTTTGGTCCTGAGAACCGAAATAGGCGACATCCGCGACCAGGCCCACAGCCTCATGAACATTGCTGAGACCCATGTCAACCGGGGCCACCTGCGGGCGGCGCGGGAGAAGCTCGATCAAGCCGGCTCCCTGGCCCGGCAGGCGGGTGACCCGAGGCTGATGGCGAGGGAACAGACTGCGATGGGGAACTTCTACATCTTTGTCGGCAAGGCTGACAGCGCCATCACGTGCTTGTCGGCGGCTCTCGACACTCTCAAGGCCATGGATGACAAGCTGTCGTACGGTGTTGCGCTCAGTCTGCTCGGGGAGGCCAACGCGGCCAAGGGCGAGTACCTTCAGGCTCTCGCTGACTTCGATCAGGTAAGCTCGATCGGCACGGAAATAGGCGAGCGGGAATTGGTCGCCAACTCCCTGGTAGGCAAGGCTGATGTCTGGAGCCGGCTGGGTTACTTGCCGGGTCTGGACTCGACCTTGGTCGCACTTAGCTCCTACGATGAAGCTACCCTGGGGCACGAAACCCGGTGTCACGTGGGCGGGATCAAGGCCAAGCAGGCCTATGCAAGCGGCCACCTGGATGAAGTCCCCCAGGCATGCGATAAGGTCGTGGCTGAGGTCGGCAAGGAGAATGTGAGGTGCGGGGAGAGTGCCGAGATGCTATGCGCCCAGGCCCGCTTGGATGGTGGTGGGTTCGAGGAAGCCCGTACGGCACTGGAGACCATTCGCAAAGAGACGGCTGGGTACGGTCTCCACGATCTCGAGAGCGAATCGCTGCGGCTCGCAGCCTACGCCTACCTGCGGCTGGGGATTTCGGGGCAGGCGGAAGAGCTCTCCGATGAGGCCCTGAAGCTTGCCAGCCAACTCGGCATCTTGCGCTCGGACTACTTGCTGACCTGCGGTGACGCCAAACTTGCAGCCGGTGATCGCCCGGGCGCCGCCAGCTATTACAAGCAAGGCCTCGATCTGGTGGCGACGGTGAGCCAGGCCAAGTGTCCGCGGCGAGCACGCCAAGGGTATCTCTCCCACGAGAAAGTGCCCGACTATGTTCGCAGCCTCCAGGAGCTTCTGACTGGCTTGGGGCGCCAGGCCGAGGGGCGGGATTACGCCGTCAGATTTGGATTGAAATAGCCCTCTCAGCGTGGTAGTGTTGTCTCCGCGAGGAAGAGTCCCCACCTCAGGCTACCAGGGAGGAAGACTACCATGCCCCGATCGTCATTCGTAGTTGCGGCGGCGCTGGGAGCGACACTCGCCCTCGCGTCCGTGGCACTTGCTGACTTCGCTTACGTCCGAAGCATCCCGGCCCCGAACATCCCGTGTTACGCTGACCAAATCACGGGCCTGGATAGAACGCCGTCGGCACTGCTGGTGACATCACGCTACCAGTCTGGTGATCAATCAGGTGGTGGCTCCCATGTCTTCCGGGTCAATTACTTCAACGGGCAGCTTCTGGGCGAAGTGCCCTTCCCCGGTGCGCCGCTTGCCTGCTCACGGTCTTACTGGCAGCTTTCTTGTTGCGCCTATGAGGATGTGCCGGGAGCCGCCCTTGGGGCGGGCGGCCGCTACTGGGTAGGCGACGTATGCGGCGAGATAGCCAGCTTTGGGTGGAACAACGACATCGAGCTTGGCGAGACCTTCACCCTGCCCGGGGCTCCACACCCGGTGAGCATGGTTGCCAGTGGAGACACGCTGTTCGTGCTTGACGATGGGCACCACTGGATCATCGCGCGGTATTGGAAGAACGGGCAGTGCTACACCGACACTATCCCTCTCGATGGCGGCCCCCCGACCCCGGCGGCGGTTGCCATTTGGCAGGATCACTTTCTGGTCTCAGGTACTGCCCAGCAGCGCCTGGGGCCCGCTCGCTTAGGCTGGGACTACACCCTGTGGGAATTCACCAGAACTGGCCAGCTGGTCCGGACCCACGCCCTCCAGAGCCCGCGCCCTTCGGCTCCTAAGAACATCACCGTCTTCGGTGGCCAGCTCTATGTTGCATGCACTTCCGACAGCATCCTGGTCTTCGAGCCCACCGGCCTCGGCATAGACGTTCCGGGCGGGGACAGCATTTACGTGCAGGCGGTACCCGGCAGAATCGAAGTGCTCTTCGACAGCGTGTCGAGTCCCGGCGAGCTCTTCTGTGACGTGCTCCCGAGCGACTCCTGCCCGCCGCCCAGCGGGGTCAGCTTCTTCGCCGACTTCTATGACTTGAGGACCACCGCGCGGTTTGACTATGCCGCGCAAGTGACCGTCTTCACCGGCGAGGCCCTGCCCCCGGGTTGGCTGCTCAAGGATCTGCGGGTCTTTGCCCGCCCCTCCGGCGACTGCCATGACTATCGCGACATCACTGCCGCCCCGGCCGAGCCTGTTGGACCGGGGCCCGGCTTCCAGTCCTCAATCCGCACCAAGTCGGAGGATGACGAATTCTCCCTCTTCACACTCGGACGCGACCTCCGCACTCCGCTTGAGGTGGTCCAGCTTAAGTTCGATGCTCTTGATGGGGCGATTGGCGCTGGACCGGACTCGATCCCGCCCGTGGTGCTGGCTGTGATCCAGCGCTTGGCCCACGATGCGCGGCATGACTATGACCGGGGCCGGCCTGACCTGGCCGCAAGCCGGGCTGATAGCATTGCAGCTCTGGTCAGGGCGACACCCATCATCCCGCACACCTATGACCCACTTGCTCCCGGGCACAACCTGGCAGGACGGCTGATAAGCTATGCCCATACGCTGGCCTTCAGTCTGAGGTTCTCGGAGAGCGAAGCGATTGGGACTGCAGCGGTCGTGGTACCGGCGCATTTCTCCCAGAGCCCGGACGGCTGGGTCAGAGTCTACCTGGATGTGCCCGAGGAATTCTCGGAGACGCCCCAGGTGGATAGCCACCGCATATTCCTCAAACACCATGTTCAGGCTGTGCCGGAGTCGGTGGGTGTGGGCGATTACCTGGGAAACGACGGCACCCAGGTCAAGGCGGTCTTCTCGGCAGCCGAGGTTGCGGCGGTGTCGCACTTGACCGGGCCGACCAATGAACAGATCACCTGTTTTATCAACGGGTATGAAGTCTATGCTGATGTGCAGGTCTTCGGCCTGGATGCCACGCCCGTCGTTATGTTCGATGGACCGTTAGCTGCTGGCAGCGTCCAGAGGATAACGTGGGACGACACGCCATGCAGCGGAGAAGCGGTATCATTGTGGTATTCGTCGGATGGCGGATCCTCTTGGGGCCTGGTAGCAAAGGATATCAGCGCTCCCTACTATGACTGGACGGTCCCGCCGGCGGAGACCGAGCGGGGTACGCTCAAGATCGCGTGCAATGCCGCCGACGGGTCGCTCGCTACGATCGTGAGCGCCGAGTTCGCAATCGTAAGCCCGGCCGGCGTTCCGGCTGAGAGCTCTCGCGCGGAGCCGGCCTTCAAAGTCAGGCCGAATCCCTCAGCATCGGGATTCGTGTTCGAGGTGTCATCGGGCGGCGACCGTCCGATCGAGATAACGATCTACGCAGTGACCGGTGATCTGGTGAAGCGACTGGTGGCGAGCCCGACTGGATCGCCCACCTCGGCTATTGCCTGGCAGGGCGATGATATGCGGGGTTCACGAGTGTCGCCGGGCACTTACTTCGCCGTCGTCGAGATCGGAGGGCGGACGCTTACGAGGAAGCTGGTGGTGCGGTGGTAGCCCGTTTGGCTGGTTGACTGGGCTTCTCTTGGGGAGGCAGGTCATGAAGCTGAAAACTGGACTCGTGGTTGCTCTGGGTATGGTCTGGGTGCTTGTGCTCGCCGGCTTGGCCGGCGCCGATTTCTTCTATGTGCGGAGCCTTCCCGCGCCGCACATACCTGACAGGCCGGACCACATCGCGGGCCTGGATAACGACGGGTCAGACCTTCTGGTGGTATCAACGTATACCTATCCGTCCGACAGCGCCGGGGGTTCCCGTTTTTTCCTGGTCTCCCCAGTGACCGGCGAGGTCGAGAGGCAGGAGGATTATCCTGGCGCACCGGCGCTGTGCGAGAGCAACTATCCTCAACTTACCGCCTGCGCTTGCTACGCGGGCGCCCGGACGTCCTACTGGGCTGCTGACACCTGCGGAGAGATAGACCTGTTTGCGTGGCCCGAAAGCATAATGGTGGGCTACAGCTTCACCTTGGCGGGGGCGCCGCGGCCAATCAGCATGGTTACGAACTCAGACACGCTTTTCGTGCTGGACAGCTTCTATAACTGGGTCGTGCGTAGGTACTACGTGGGGGAGACCGCCCACACTGATACGGTCCACCTGGCGGGTTTCTCCGGCGTTCCTTGCGCGATCACGATTTGGCGCGACCATCTGCTGGTGGCGGCAAGACCTGCGGAGTATCTCCTTGACTCTCCGATGGCAACCGATGTCCATCTCTGGGAATACACCGAGGACGGCGCCCTTCTTAAGTACCACGATGTCTACGGCGTAGGGTCGTGCTGGCCCAACGAGATCACCTCCATAGGGGACGACATCTACATCGCTGGTGGCTGCGGCGACATCGTCGTTCTTCAACCGAGCGAGTACCACTCTGAGGTGCCCCCTGGCGACAGCGTTGTGGTTGACGCCGTCCCTGGCAGGGTGGAAGTGACCTTCGATAGTGTGTCCACCGGAGGCTCGTTCACCGGTGAGATTGCCGATAGCGACTCCTGCCCGCCGCCTGACGGGGTGAACTTCTTCTCCGACTTCTTTCACTTGGTGACCACCGCGCAGTTCGACTATGCGGCTGAGACCGCGCTCTCTGACCCGGGTGGCCTGCCGCCAGGCGTGGACCTCAGGCGCGTGCGCGTGTTTGCCCGGCCGTCTGGGACTTGCCAGCCTTACTTTGATGTGACAACTGAGTTTGCTGAAGAGTCGATGACCCTGATCAATCTCACGCGCAACAAGTCGGAGGAAGATGAGTTCTCGGTCTTCGCGCTTGGCGAGGACTTGAGGCCACCGAGGGCAGCAATTGATCTCAAGTTCGGAAGGCTCGAAGCGGCGGTGGACGGCGGCGAGGACTCGATTCCGCCTGTTCCCCTCGCGCGGATCCGCAGTCGCATGGCCACAGCCCGGGATGAGTACTACCGCGGGCTGTCCCCGCTTGCTGCCGACCACGTGGACAGCGTCGCGATTACAGCCAGAGGGGTGTCGCAAATTCCTCACACCTTCGATCCGGAGGTTCCCGGGCGGAACCTGGCCGGCAGGTTGATAAGCTATGCCCACACGCTTGCGTTCAGTCTGCGGTTCTCCGAGAGCGTGGCGATGATGACAGATGCCTACCTGGTGCCGGAGCACGTTGACCAGAGCCCTGACGGCTTCATCAGAAGCTACCAGGACGTGCCGCCGGAATTCGGCAGCGTGGACGTGGACAACCAGCACATCTACCTTGAGCACTTGGCGCGAGCCATCCCTGAATCCACCAGCGTCGAGACTTATGCGATCGAGGGCGGCAAGACCATTCGGCGTGTCCGGGCGGTCTTCCATGCTGACGACGTGGAGGCTGTAACACCCCCCGTCAGCGTGGGCAGGCTGAGACTGACGGCCTCGATCTGCGGCTACCAGGTCTTCTCGGATCCGACCGTCTATGGCCCGGGTGCCGGTGTGCCGGATGCAGTGACGGGCCAGGTGGCGCCGCTTGTCGTCAAGCCCAACCCATCGGCTTCATCATTTGTGTTCGAAGTAGCCTCGAGCGGCAATCAGCCCGTGCGGCTGTGCATCTATTCGGTTCGAGGCGAGCTGGTGAGAGTCTTGACCTCAGACGGCCCCCGGGCGGGCGTGTCCACTTTGGCCTGGCACGGGGATAATCAGGATGGCGTGAGGGTCGCTCCCGGTACCTACTTTGTTAGCGTGCGGCTGGGCGGAGGCACCATAACCAGGAAGGTCGTGCTGAGACCGTAAAACTCTCGGGCTCGTGCCCCTAGTTGGGCTGGCCGGGTGGGGCGCACTCGGCTGTCCGCTTGATCACCACCAGGGTCATGTCGTCCGAGATCGGCTCGTCTTCCCGGAAAGCGTCCACAGCCGTCAAGATCGCCTCGGCCACTTCAGCTGCTGAGCGGCCGTGAGCTTGGCCCAGCACCTGCTTGAGCTTTTCTTCTCCGAAGAAGTCGCCGCTCTTGGACATAGACTCGGTGATACCGTCGCTGTAGAGCACGACCAGGTCTCCGGGGGACACGGTGCGCTCAAACGGCAGATAGTCAACCCCAGATCGTATCCCGAGCGGCATTCCGCTGACCTCGAAGGTGCTGATCTCGCCTCCGGTTGCCACCACCAGAGGCGGATTGTGGCCTGCGTTGGCGTAAGCAAGCCTGCAGGTGACAGGGTCTAGGATCAGGTAAACCGCGGTCACGAATCGTCCCGAGCCGACTCGATCCAGGAGATCGGCGTTCATCTGCCTGAGCATTTCGCCGGCTCCACCCACTATGCCCGCTTTGGATCGCAGAATTGCCTGAAGGTTGGACATCAGCATCGCGGCGCCGATCCCCTTGCCCGAGACGTCGGCAATCGCTATCCCGTAGCAGGGACCCACCTTGATTACGTCGAAGTAATCGCCCCCGACCTCCCGCGAAGGCCGGTTAAAACAGGAGACGTCGTAGCCTTCTATCTTGGGTATTTCCTTGGGGAAGAGGTGGTGCTGGATATCCTTGGCAATGGCGATCTCGGTGTCCAGCCGTTGCTTTTCCTTCGCGATCTCGCCGAGCAGGGCGTTCTCGATCTTCTCGGCGATCATCCCGGAGAGCGAAGAGAAGAACAGGAGATCGGTCTCGCCGAACTGGCGGTCCAGCTCGGTGGTGTCCACGTACAGCACCCCGACCGTCTTCTCGCCGTTCCACAGCGGCGTGCAGATCGCCGACCTGATCCTGAGGCTCGCAATGCTCTCGCTCATCCTCAAGTTCTCGTCCCCGGCCACGTCCTTTATAAGAATAGCCTGGTTCTCTTTTATGGCCTTCTTGGCGATCGACTGGCTGACTGCGAACTTGCCCCCGGCCTTTGATCTCGAGTAATAGGCGCGCGGCGTGAGGTTGCCATCTATACCCAGGAGCATGATGGCGGCCCTTTCTGCACTGGTCTTCTCCACGCACACCCGGACTATCGAGTCTAGCAGGGACTCAAGCGGCATGGTCTGCACCATCTGACGCGCGATCGCGGCCACTGCCTCCAATAGCACCAGTGGGGCCATCAGCTGGCCTGTGGCCGGCGGCTTGGCAAGGTTGACCGTGGAAGAGGGTTTCTCGTCCATTCGGTCCTTCAAGAGGACCAGCGTCTCTGTGGGTTCGAAGACGATCTTCGAGGCGCCGACCGAGATCATGCTGCCGGGCGCGAGCGCGGCCGGCTGGAAGACGCGCTTGCCGTTCAGGAAGGTGCCGTTCCGGCTGCCCACGTCACGAACGAAGTAGGTATCATCCGATCGGAAGATCTCGGCGTGCCGTCTTGAAACCACGGGCTCGTCTATGAAGATCTCGCTGTCGGCCAGGCGGCCGATCGCCAGAACGCTCTTCTCGCTGGTCAGGATCTTCTCTTCGCCCGTGCCAAGTCTTACGAAGAATGACGCCACGCCGTGCCTCGTTTCAGGGATCGGACAAGGTTGTCACGGTATCAGGTTAGGCGCAGCGGCATATTACGTCAAGCTCGCTCGCAGCGCGAGCCAGGCGGCCGATCGCCGACAGTCCGGTATGTCCCGCCGGCTATTTCAGCAGCACCACCTTGGCCGAAACTGACTTCACGCCTGCGCTCATCTTGACGAAATAGATTCCCGGAGGAACCTCGGCTCCGCTCGAGGACTTGCCGTCCCAGGTCACTTTGCCTCGCGCGGTGGCCCCGACCGCCAGGTTGGTCACGAACCTTCCCGCAGCGTCGTAAACCGCTATTGTGGGCTTGCCATCTACGCCAGAGAGATTCTGCGGAAGCGCGAAAGAGACTCCGACTGAGCCCATCCCGGGGTTGGGCGCAACTGCGAGCTCCAGATTGCGGCTGCCGCCGTCAACGACACCCGAAGCAGCGCGAATGACGTGGCTCGAGCCCAGGTAAGGCAAGTAACCGTTCTTGGCGGCAGTCACCAGCATGGTTCCAGTGTCGGCGGGTGCAATATCGAATGTAACGGTGCCGCCGCTGGTCGTATTGGCTACCAGGTAGATATCATTTCCCTTCCACAGGCAGACCCGAGCCTGCCCCACCGGCGAGCCGCCCGAGGAAACCGCCACCTGGAAAGTCTGGCTCTCGGCCTCGATCTCTGCCAGGTAAGAGGCCGTCATGGCGAGCGGAGTGTTCAGCCAGACAGGGGTTTCGGGGTCGCCCAGAAGGTTCAGCGAGAACTGGGCCCAGCGGTCAGTATCGTCGCCGCCCGAATAGGGTATGCGCTGAACCTTGGCGATGGCGTGGATCACGCCGAGGTTGACGTAGCCCCTCTTGAAAATCGACTTGAAGAACTCGCGGTCATACTGGTCGCCCGTACCGTAGCCGGAAGCGCCAGGCGAATACCAGCCGTATCGCGCATTGCCTACGAAGAAGCCGCCACCATTGGCCGCTTCCATGTATGACCTGCCCAGGCAGCCCATCGGGTTGTCGAAGGCCGCCGGGTCGCACGCCAGCGTGTAGAGGACCGTGTACCTGGGCCCGTTGGTGAGGCCGGCCATGTCATCCGAGGTGAGCACGTCCGGGCCAATCGAGATTACGCTTGGATTGCCATGGCCATCGTGGTTCACGATTCCCTGGCCCAAGTTGAGAGCATTCATCGCGCTCGTGTGATTCTCATTCCCGCTGGACTCGTAGAGCTTCTGTATCGGGTCGAACAGGGTCGGCACCGACTCATTGTCGATCATGTTCTTGTTGATCGCGCCATCGGTCTGGGCATCCAGCATTTCGGCCATGAAGAGTATGCGCTTCTCATAGTCGGTCGGGAGGCCGTAGTAACCCTCGTAGGTCAGCACCTTGTTGGCTATCACCGCGCACTGGGCGCCGGTGTTGCCGGTGAACCGGCCGACATAGACATCAGGGTAAAGGTCGGTGCCATCTCCAACTTCTCCCCAGTAAGAGTCATTGTCCGAGTTCCAGTCGCCATCCATGTCGGAAAAGTAGAGGTCGCACGGGATGTGCTCATCCAGAGTACCTTCAACGTCACAATAACAGCCTCTGAGGTAGCCTGCTGCCTTCCCGCCCGAGCCGCCAATCACCACCCACATGGTGCTGTGATGCAGATAGTAGTCCTTGATGCAGTTTCTGAACTGCTCGGCGCCGTCGCGGCCGGTGTAGGATGCCGTGATCTCCTGCCAGGTTTTAATTCCGGCAGGTACGCCCTTGCGGGTCTTCCAATCCCGAAGCGGCGCGTACTCATCGACATGGTTCTCGTGACAGATAATCAGATACTCGACAGCCTGCGGCCCGGTAAGCGTGCCGGTCGAGGGGAAGTCAGCCTCGACCTCGGAGCCGTTCTCCACCATGCTTGCAACAATCGAGTTCCGCAAGCTGGCAACGTCGGCAGTCTCCAGGGGTATCGCCGCCTCCGGAGCATCCTGGAGCTCAACACTGAAGACTATCTCGCTGTTGAAGGTGAGCTCCTTTTTAGCCGGCACATACTGGAGCGGAAAGACCTTGAAGCTGGCTATCCGCCGGCCGCTCATCGTGCCGGTGGCCGTCAGCTGGACCGGCGCGCTCGGATAAGGCTCGGACGAAGCGTAAACCGCCTCATCGGGCGGCACCTGTTCGGGACGCACCACCGACGAAGTTGGAATCTCGCGCTGGCCGGGCAGCAGCAGATACTGGCCCGGAAGCACCGAACTTGCCTGGGATTCGATCACCACTCGCTTTATCTCTTTACCCCTGGGAACATAGACCTGGACAACCTTGACCGGCAGACAGGGTTCACCCAATTCGCGATCTATTGCCAGGCCATCCATCGTGAAAAGCTGGAATGGCTGAGTCTGATATGAAGTCTCGTCCAGATAGCGTGTTTCTGCCTTGAGCCCACTCATGGAGAAGTCCACTGAGTAGTGCCCATTTGCAGCCACCGCTACACCTGTCAAAAAGCCTGTCACCAGAAGCAAAAACGCAATCGTTGTCTTGCTGGTCATGGTCTCCTCTTCCTGGTGGATTTGGCCGTTACGCTCCCAGTTTCCATCAAACCTAGATATAATATGATATACCGAATTGGGGTCTGCGGTCAAGCACTTAGGCCGGCTAGGCCCCGGCGCGCCCGCGCCATCGAGGGGCTGCGTCCGATTGGCGGAGCGCCGAGAGACTTCCCTGGACACAGGGGCCGGTCTGCGGTAGGCTACCGATGGCTGCGATCGGAAGGGGCGTTGCCCCGCTCCCGCGCACCTGGAGGCCAGCATCATGGCTACGATCAAGGTTGATTGTGTCGGCGAGACTTGCCCCATCCCGCTTGTCGAGACTCGAAAGGCTCTACGCAAGGCCGAGAAGGGTGATGTGGTGGAGATCGTGGGGACCCATCCGGCATCCAAGAAGGAGATACCCATGGCGGCTAAGGCGATGGGGATTGACATTCTCGGCATCGAAGAGGATGGCGGCAAGTGGACTATCAAGCTGCGCAAGTAAGTAGGGCGCAGCCTGGAAGGAAGCCCCTGCGGGCTCGATCGGCTGCCCGGGAAGGAGGGTGAGGCAACCAATGGCAGACAAGCTCACCATAGTGGTCCACAGTGGAGACATGGATAAGCTTTACAGCGCTCTGATCATTGCGAACGGCGCGCTGGCGATGGGCATGGAAGCTTCTCTCTTTTTCACCTTCTGGGGGCTTATGAGACTCAAGAAGGGCGGACTGGAGAAGGGCCCGCTTTCCAAGATGCACATGCTGGGACTTGGCAAGTGGATGGTCAAGCGCCGCATGCGGAAGGCCAATGTGGCTCCCCTCGAGCGCCTCTTCAAGGATTTCAAGGAACTTGGGGGACGCGTGATCGCCTGCGACATGACCATGGAGATCATGGGCATAAAGCCGGACGACCTTCGCCAGGACCTGATAACCGAATGCGGCGCAGTCGGGAGTTTCCTCCAAGAAGCTCGAGAATCCAAGATCACGCTTTTCATCTAGCTAGAGGAGCCTATGATCTACCTCGACAATGCCGCGAGCACCCGGCTGGACGAACGAGTGCTCGAAGCAATGAAGCCTTTTCTCTTTGACATTTACGCAGTCGCGACCTCGGAGTTCGGCTATTCGATGGGCATCGAGGCCCGCGAGGCGCTGGAGCGAGCGCGGGAGACGGTGAGCAAGACCCTCCAGGCGGCGCCCGATGAAATCGTCTTCACCTCGGGTGACACCGAGGCCGGGAACCTTGCTCTCAAAGGCGTGGCGCTTGCCTTGGGAGAAAAGAAGGGCAAGCACTTGATCGTCTCCTCAATTGAGGACTTCCCCGTGCTCAATAGCGCGCGGGCGCTCGAGAAGCAGGGCTTCCACGTCACTTACCTCGCGGTTGATGGCGAAGGCCTCGTCGATCCCGGCAAGGTCGCCGCTGCGATCACCGGCGAGACCATTCTGGTATCGGTGCAGCATGCTAACCAGGAGATCGGCACGATCCAGGACATCGGAGCTATCGCTGCGATATGCAAAGAGCGGGGGGTGGTCTTCCACACGGATGCCACCCATACCTTCACTCGGGTGCCACTGGACGTGAGCGAGGTCGGCGCCGATCTGGTGACAGTCTCGCCGCATACCTTCCACGGCCCGAAGGGGATTGGAGCTCTCTACATTCGCAAGGGGACCCCGCTCGCCAAGATCATGGACGGGGGCTTCCAGGAGCGCAATCTCCGGGCCGGGCTGGACAACATCCCCGGCGCGGTCGGGTTTGCCCGGGCTATCGAGCTGGTGACCGCCGAGGAAACCGAGGCCTTGAGACGCATGCGGGACCGGACGCTCGACCGGGCGCTGGCGGAAATACCCAGCACCACCCTGAATGGCCACCGCACCCGGCGGACCCCGCAAAACGCCAATATAACCTTTCATTTGGTCGAGGGGGAATCCATAACTCTCCATCTGGACATGCGGGGCTTCGCGGTCAGCACCGGGTCGGCTTGCTTCAGCCGTTCGCTCGAAGCCAGCCACGTCATAATGGGAATCGGGGGTGACCACGAGCGGGCGCACGGTTCGGTGAGATTCACCTTCGGGCGCTACAACCGGATGGAAGACGCTGATGCGGTCGTGGATGCCATTGCTGAGGTAGTCAAGGAATTGAGGGCCATAAGCCCGCTGCGCGGCGAAGGCGGTAAGTGCTGACCTAGGCGGCGAGGAGGACGGGTACCATGAAGTTTCCATACAGCGACAAAGTGTTGGAGCATTTTCGGCATCCGCACAATGTCGGCAGGATGGAGGATGCCGACGGCAAGTCAATGGAAGGCAGCCCGGCATGCGGGGACATGGTCGCCGTTTACATCAAGGTCAATCCCGAGAGCAAGCGCATCGATGATGTCAAGTTCGAGTCTTATGGGTGCGCATCCAACATCGCGACCGGTTCCATCATAACCGACATGGCCAAGGGCAAGACGTTGGAAGAGGCGAAGAGCATAACCTGGAAGCAGGCCTCCGACGCCTTGGGCGGCCTGCCACCCATCAAGGCTCACTGCTCGGTGCTGGCTGTAGAAGGGCTGCGCTCAGCGATCAGGGATT
>DATKKY010000253.1:0-3027 GCA_035542695.1 bacterium
AGCACGAAGACGTGGAGGTCAGGCAGAGCGCGGTTGTCTTGACGAGGTCGGTGGCGCCGGGCGGCTTTGTGCGGCGGCGCGGTGAGGTGGTCGCCAAGGGGATGAAGCTCAGCCTCGAAGGCCGGCGTGCGAAGCCGGCGACGATTGGGCTCCTGGCCGCCATTGGGGCCAACCGAGTGGCTGTGACGCGCCAACCCGCGGTCGGCGTCCTCACGACGGGGGATGAGATTGTCCCGCCGGATACGATTCCGGCGCCAGGGCTCTGCCGGAACTCGAACGGTCCGATGCTGGCCGGCCTTGCAGCAGGGATTGGTTGCCGAGTCGTTGGCACGAGCATCAGCGGTGATAGCGTTGAAGACCTGGTGAGTCACTTTGGAACCTACGCGGATCGCGACGCGGTTGTAGTGAGCGGCGGCATCTCGGGTGGCGAATTCGATCTGGTGCCCCAGGCGCTCGAGGCCCTCGGTGCCGAGATCTACTTCGATGCCTTGCGCATGAGCCCCGGCAAGCACGTGGTCTTCGCCCAGCGAGGGCAGACAGCCTACTTCTGCGTGCCCGGCAATCCTGAGGCTGCGCTTGCAGCCTTCACGATGGTAGCCCGGCCGGGACTGCTCAAAATGCTAGGGCTGAGGGACGTCCTGCCGGCCAGCTTCAAAGCGCGCGTGACGGCGGCGATCGAAAAGGAAGCCGATGGCTTCGCGAAGCTGGTGCCGGCTGGCTTCTGGCGCCCGGACCCAGGATCGCAGCCAGAGAGGGCTTCGACCGAACAGGGGGGCACCGCTGAGGTTGCACCTTTCAAGTCGCGCGGCAGGGGCGACGTGATCACGCTTGCCTGCGCTGACTGCCTCGTGTATCTTGGGCCGGATAGGGGATCGGTGGCAGCTGGCGACATCGTTGATGTGATCTTGCTCTGAACTTCAGCCTGGGAGCGATCAGCACCTTGGAAGAGAGCCTGTTCGAGGACAAGGCCGTCGAGCTGGTCGGCGAAGTTACCCGCATCACCTATCGCAGCGACGATGGCTACACCGTGCTCCGCATGGAAGACCCCGCGGGTGGGTCCATCACCTGCGTCGGCCACTTCGCCCGAGTCGGTCCTGGCGATCGCATCAAGGCCAGGGGCAATTGGGTTTCCCATCCCAAGTATGGCAATCAATTCAGCATTCAAGCCTACGAGCTTGTGCCGCCCCACACCGCTGAGGGCATCGCCCGCTACCTGGCCTCGGGATTGGTCAAGGGAATAGGGGAGGGCATTGCCGAGCGCATTGTGGCCCGCTTCGGCGAGAAGACGCTTGAGGTGATCGAGCGCGAGCCGCGGAAGCTGCTGCAGGTGGAAGGCCTTGGGCCCAAGCGCGTCGCAGCCATCAAGAAAGCCTGGCGCGAGCAGCGCGAGATGAGCGAGCTGGTGCTCTTCTTGGAATCGCACGGCATCCATGCCGGCAGCGCCCTCAAGATCTACCGCCAGTACGGCGCCAAATCGATCGAGGTGATTCGGGAGAATCCCTACCGGTTGGCCTCTGAAATCTGGGGCATCGGCTTCGCGACCGCCGACCGGATTGCTTACAAGCTCGGCGTGGCGCCTGATGCTCCCGTCAGGGTGCAGGCAGGCATCCTCTATGTGCTGTCGGAGGCTTCGGAGGAAGGTCACGTCTATCTCGATGAGCAGTTCCTGCGTGCCCGGTGCGGCTCAATGCTGGGCATCGAGGAGACAGGTTTCGACGACGCTCTGGCGAAGCTGGCCGCGGATGAGGCGATCGTGCGCGAGCGCGACCGGGTCTATCTGCCGAGGCTGCTGGAGGCCGAGAAGTCAATAGTAGGGTCGCTCACGCGCCTGCACGAAAGCCAGGAAGGCCTCGAAGTCCCCGACCTGGACGACGCGCTCCGAGCGATCGCAGCCGAGCACGGCATGGAGTTTGGAGACTCGCAGGTCTCAGCAATCAAGCGTGGGCTCAAGACCAAACTGGCGGTCATAACCGGCGGCCCGGGAACCGGCAAGACCACCATCGTGCGCGCCTTCGTGAGGCTCTATGAATCTCAAGGTCTCCGGGTCTGCCTTGCGGCACCGACCGGCCGCGCAGCCAAGCGGCTGGGCGAGCTCACCGGCAGCGAAGCCAAGACCATTCATCGCCTGCTCGAATACAATCCTCAGGAAGGCACCTTCCGGCGGAACAGCCAGAACCAGATAGAGGCTGACCTGGTGGTGGTCGATGAGGCTTCAATGCTGGACATCCTGCTAGCCTCGGCGCTGCTCAAGGCCGTGAAGCCGTCCACTTCGGTGCTAATGGTGGGGGACGTGGATCAGCTGCCGCCGGTGGGGCCCGGCAATTTCCTGAGAGACGTTATCGAAGCCCACACCTTTCCGGTGGAGCGGCTGACCCACATCTTCCGGCAGGAAGCGGGCAGCAGCATCGTCGAGAATGCTCACCGCATCAACGAGGGCGAGTTCCCGGTCTTTAGCCGCACCGACGGTGACTTCTTCCTGATTGAGGAGGAGAACCCGGCCGTGGTCGCCGACAACGTGGTCGAGCTCTGCGCCCGGCGGCTCAGGGCAACTTTCGGTATTGAGCCCTCCAATATCCAGGTGCTCTCGGCCATGTACAAGGGCGATGCCGGGGCGACCAATCTCAATTCGCGACTCCAGGAAGCGCTCAACCCGACCGGAGAGCGGCTGGGGGACCTCAAGTTCAGGATTGGCGACCGGGTGATGCAGCTCCGGAACAACTACGAGAAGACGGTTTTCAACGGCGATATCGGCCGAATTGTGGGATATGACGCCGATGAGGGCCGGGTGATTGTGCGATTCGATGCCGACGTTGACTATGATGCCTCGGACTTGGACGAGATCACTTTGGCCTATGCGATCACGGTGCACAAGAGCCAGGGTAGTGAGTTCCCCTGCGTGGTGATGCCTGTCCTGACCCAGCATTACATCATGCTCTTCCGCAACCTGCTTTATACGGCGGTCACCCGGGCCAAGAGCCTGGTGGTGCTGGTCGGGACCAAGCGAGCCGTGGGCCTGGCCGTGAGGAA
>DATKKY010000254.1:0-2557 GCA_035542695.1 bacterium
TTCTTAGTGGTCGGGGTCGGGTCGCGGCGGACTCCCCGTATGGTCAATACTCTTCCCCTCAAGGTCAAATCGAAATCGCGCGCGTCCATGCCCGCCACATCCATCCTGATCACGAGCTCGCGATCGGTTTCATACACATCCGTAAGAGGACGCCACAGCGATTCCTTGCCAAGCACAAGGGGCGTCTTGAGGCTGGAGAAATCGGAGAGCAACCGCTCCATCGTCTCCTGAAGATACCTGATGTCCTTCATGATCTCGTCATCGCGAGGACACATCGGGGAGCCTCTCAGCGCCCAAAGTCGCGCTCTATCTTCCAGTCGTATCCTTTTTCAAATGCCTCGTCGAAATCGTAGACATCTCTGAAATCATCGAGGGAGTCCTGCTCGGTCTTGCCCAGGATACCGCGGTCAATCATATTGAACACCATACAGCCAAAGTCGTCGGTGCGCCTGATCCCCCAATGATCTAGCACCATTCGGGCAGTTGGGCCGAACTTGGCTCTTGCATAGTCCCTGAGGCCCTCGGCCAGCTCGCGGCCACTGACATGGCCCGACCGCCGCAACTTGGCAAGAGTGTACTCCAAGCCGTTGATCACAAACAAGTAGGCTTCGACCTTGTAACGCGGATCGACCGAGACCAGGCTCTCCAGCTCGGCCGTCAGATTGTCATTAGTCATAGTTTTCACTCGAACACGGCGGCTGTTTCGATTACCATCCTAAACTACGATAGCATGTTTTTGAAATCAAGGAAGATAATTCCATTATGCCGTCCCGGACCAGTACTATCTTGCTCGCGGGGGTGCTAGGTTTCGCCAGCACCACCAGCCAGGTGATGGTGATCAGAGAGTTGCTGGTTGCGTTCACCGGCAACGAGCTGACCATAGCCCTAACGCTGGCAATCTGGCTCTTGGCAGTGGGCGCTGGGAGCCTTCTGGCAGGGCGAGCTCCGCTTGCGGCCGCGCGGATGGTTCCCGGCCTCATGATAACGGCGGGGCTGGCCTCGGTGGCACAGGTGCTGGCGATCCGCTTGATTGTGCCCTGGGTCTCGGGATTCGGCCAGCTGGTGACGCCGCCTGCCTTGGCCGTGCTATCCGCCGTCGGCATACTCCCCTGCGCAGTCACCTTCGGTGCCCTCTTCGTAGGCTTGGTGGCGCGAGCCTCGACAAGCGGGTTCGGGCGCCCGATTGCAGCGATCTACGGGAGTGAGGCCGTGGGATCGGCCGTGGCGGGAGTGGCACTTGCGGCCTTTCTCCTGGAAGCCTCAAGTCCGATAGCGGTAGCCGCGGTTGCGGCGCTTGTCTTGGTTGCCGGCGCCGCCTGGATGGTCGGCAATTGGCACGGGCACGCAGGCGTAGCGAGAAGAGTGCTGCCGGTCTGCGGCCTGCTTGGTCTGGGCCTGGTGCTGGCCGCTGGCGGCAGGCTGGACTTGGCCACCCGGGGAGCCCAATGGCGGCCCCTCAAGGTGGTGGCGACTGCGGACTCCAAGTATGGCAGCCTTGTGGTCACCGGAAGCGACAGCATCTTCCAGTTCTTTGAAACCGGCACGCTGACATTCACCGTGCCCGACTTGCGCTATGCCGAAGAATGCGCCCACTTGCCCCTTCTCTGCCATCCTGCCCCCCGTTCGGTGCTGGTGCTCGGAGGCGCGGGATCGGGAATAGTCGAAGAGGTGCTCAAACACCCCTCGGTCAAGCAGGTTGATTTTGTCGAGCTGGACCCCCGGGTGATATCGATCGTGAAAGAGCTTGCCCCGCGCGGGTGGCTCGAAGGGAATGCCCACACTGCGGTTCGAGCTTACAGTGGCGACGCCCGGGAGTTTACCGCGCGGGCCCGCACTGCCTATGACGTAGTGATTGTGGGCGCCGGCATGCCCACCAGCCTGCTGATCAACCGATACTATACCCGCGAGTTCTTCAGGAGCATCCGCAAGGTGCTCGCCCCGGATGGCGTGGTCGCGGTCAAACTGGCGTCGCCCGGGGCTTCTGTCAGCCCGGAGATGGCGGAACTGGTGGCGAGTGTCAGGAACGCCCTCGGCGCGGTTTTTCCAAATACCGCTATGCTTCCGGGTGACTACGTTCACATTCTGGCCTCCCCCAGCTTGGACGTCGGCGCCCAGGCGCGTCTAGTGATGGAGCGACTCCACGCCCGGGAGCTCCACCCGGCGTTTGTGAACCAGTACGTACTTTGGGACTGGCTCGCCCCGATAAGGGTGGCCCAGCTGGACAGCATCGTGGGCAGCTACGACCACGGTGAGATCAACTCGGATGACAAGCCCGTGGCATTTGCGCTGGCTCTTTCCCTCTGGGAAAAGCAGATGGCCGGGGCCCATGGTTTCCTATCCCCTCCCCGTGGCCTGGGCCTGGTCGGCTGTGTGATCCTGCTCGTGGTTCTAAGCCTCTTGGTGATTGGCTTTTTTGCCGTTGGCTGCCGCGTGCCAGCGAGTGCCCTGGGACCGCTGGTGATGGTCTATACGGTGGGGCTCCTTACCATGTTTACCCAGGTCCTGATCATTGTCGCCTTCCAGATCGCCAGCGGCTACATATATGGCAGGATAGCGG
>DATKKY010000255.1:0-2511 GCA_035542695.1 bacterium
TACTTCATCGCTCTGGCGCTCATGATCACCCTGGCCGGGTTGACGGCCTGGCTGGATCGGAACAAACCGGGCTTCTACTTCCGCGCAATCAAAAACGACCAAGACGCGGCGCGCTCGCTCGGTGTGAACGTCCTGCGGTACAAGCTTCTCGCCTTTGTGCTAAGCGCCGCCTTCACCGCGCTGCTGGGCACCTTCTACGCTCAATACTTGCTCTTCATCGACCCGGAGAGCATGCTGGCACTCCGTCTGTCGGTGCTCATCGCCCTCGTTGCGATCCTCGGGGGGGTCGGGACGGTATGGGGGCCGATCCTGGGGTCCTTCGTCCTCATCCCGCTGGGCGAGTTGAGCCGTGCGCATCTGGGAGGGAGCGGCAGGGCGGTGGATCTGGTCATCTATGGCGCCCTCATCGTCCTGATTTCCGTGTTCCAGCCTGCAGGGCTGATGGGTCTTGGCCGCCGCTTGCGAGGCAGATAGAGGCCGGCCCGAGGGAGCTATCCTCCTCGCCAGGAGAACAGGAAAGCGGAGATAGGTCGTGGCTCTGTTGGAGATCCAAGGGCTAACCAAGACCTTCGGCGGCTTGACGGCCATCGATGATCTGAGCTTCCGCGTGGAGGAAGGAGAAATTCTCGGGCTCATTGGCCCAAACGGGGCGGGCAAGACCACGGTCTTTAACTGCGTCTCCGGCTTCTACGAGCCCACGAGAGGACGGCTCCATTTCGCCGGCCACGACATCACCGGCTGGGCGCCCCATCGCATCTGCCGCCTGGACATGGCACGGACCTTCCAGATCGTGCGGACCTTCTCCGACCTGAGTGTATTGGAAAACGTCATGGTGGGCGCCTTTTCGCGAACCGGCAATCGCGCCCAGGCGGAACGGGCCGCCCGCCACGTGCTTGGGCTCACGGGCCTGGCCGCTAAGGCGGGGGTGCGCGGCGGGAGCCTGACCATCGCTGACAAGAAGCGCTTGGAAATGGCGCGCGCGTTGGCAACGAAGCCGCGGCTCCTTATGCTGGACGAGGTCATGGCCGGACTCAACCCAACGGAGCGTCAGGCTGCAGTGGAACTGGTGCGGCAGGTCCGAGCCGAGGGCATCACCATCCTGATGGTGGAGCACGTGATGGAAGTGATCATGCCCATTTCAGACCGCATCGTGGTCCTGAACTACGGGCGGAAAATCGCCGAAGGCCGCCCGGAGACCATCGCTCGGGACGACCAGGTCATCGCCGCCTATCTGGGCAAAAAATACCGCAGTAGGCGCTGACGCTTTCGTAGCCCGCATTATGCGGGCTGGGGCGATGTTGCCTCGAATCGGAGATAACGTATGCTGACCGTGGACCACATCGCCGTTTCCTACCAGGGTGTCCCGGCTCTCCATGACGTATCCTTCCAGGTCGAAGCCGGTAAGATCACGGCGCTCATAGGTTCAAACGGTGCGGGCAAGTCCACCACCTTGCGGACGATCAGCGGGCTCCTTCGCCCTGACCGGGGGCAGATTCTGTTCAACGGGCAGAGGATTGAGCAGATGCCTGCTCATCTCCTGCCAGGGCGAGGGCTGGCTCACGTCCCGGAAGGCCGTAAGCTCTTCAGTCGCTTGACCGTGGTGGAAAACCTCCGTTTGGGCGCTTTTACGCGCCAAGACAAGGCGGAAATCGCTCACTCCTTAGAACGGGTCTTCACCTACTTCCCCCGCCTCAAGGAGCGGCACAAGCAGCGAGCGGGCACGCTGAGCGGCGGGGAGCAGCAAATGCTGGCCATCGGCCGCGGGCTCATGTCCAATCCCCGCCTCTTGATGCTCGATGAACCAAGCCTCGGCATCGCTCCTATCCTGGTAGAGGAGATCTTCCGCGCCCTCAGTGAGATCAGCGCCGAAGGGATGACCATCCTGCTCGTGGAGCAGAACGTGCGCGAGGCACTGGAACTGGCCCACCGGGGTTACGTGCTCCAGACCGGGAGCACCATTCTCTCCGGCCCGGCGGCGGAAATCTTGGCATCAGATCTGGTGCGGCAGGCTTATTTGGGACTGTAGTATCGCCGGCCACGGCGCCTGACGACCGTACGCCCTTGCCTTGGGAGAACCCTCGCACCGAAGCAGTCCTTCGCAACTCGAAGCCGCGATGCGAAGGTGACCAATCTGGCGACGTCCGTCGCGACCTATCCCGCCAGTCTCTCCGCGAACGTCAATACGGCAATCCCGAGCCCGATGCGGTACACGGCAAACGGAACGAATCCGCGTCTCCGCACCCAGGCCATGAACCACGCCACCGAGGCATAGGCCACGATGAAGGAAACAACAAAACCGATCGCGAGCACCACCCATCCGTGGGCGTCAATGTGCGTTGCGCCAATCGGGTTGGCGCCGCCCGGACGGAGCGACTTGAACAGGTCGTATCCCGTGGCCACCACCATCGTCGGAATCGAGAGAAAGAAGGAAAACTCCAACGCCGAGGCCCGCGACATCCCCGCCAGTTGCCCGGCCGCAATCGTGGACATCGATCGCGAGGTTCCCGGAAA
>DATKKY010000256.1:0-7034 GCA_035542695.1 bacterium
TCCAACTACGCCGCTGAGCCCTGCTTGGACGACGAGGGGAACATCTACTTCATCCACCACTTTATGACGCCGGACGAGCACATGATCGAGGCGGACGTTTACCTCTGCCGAAAGCTGTGAGTTCGTTGGGCTCCTCGCCATAGGTCTGCCCCTTAGGCCCGCGCGGAGCACGCCCGCGCCGAGCCCCGCCGCCTTGACTTTCCCCGCCGGGCGGTATATTTTGAATGTTGATTTGACATACGAAAAGAGACTCAAGAAAGGACGGAAGTAATGGCAGACAAGTCTTACAACGCTTTCCAGATGGCGCAGGCGCAGTTCGACCGGGTTGCCGATCTGCTCAACCTCGATCAGGCGACAAGAGACCTCTTGAGAACCAATCTCCGTGAGTACCACGTAAGCATCCCGGTCAAGATGGATGACGGCACCGTCAAGATCTTCCGAGGCTTCAGGGTCCAGCACAATGATGCCCGGGGACCTGCCAAGGGCGGCGTTCGGTTTCACCCGATGGAGACCATCGATACGGTCCGGGCCCTAGCGATGTGGATGACCTGGAAGACCTCAGTGGTGGATATCCCGCTTGGCGGTGGAAAAGGTGGGGTGGTGTGCGACCCGCACAACCTCAGCATGCGGGAGCAGGAGCAGATCTGCCGCGGCTGGATCAGGCAGCTCTCCCAGGAGCTGGGTGCGACCCGGGATGTGCCGGCGCCCGACGTGATGACGAGCGCGCAGCACATGCTGTGGATGCTGGACGAGTTCGAGACGATCCGCGGCGCCCGTGAGCCTGGCGTGATCACCGGCAAGCCGGTCGGTATGGGCGGCTCGCTTGGGAGGACCGAAGCCA
Source organism: bacterium (assembly GCA_035542695.1). Lineage (GTDB taxonomy): Bacteria > Arandabacterota > Arandabacteria > Arandabacterales > Arandabacteraceae > DATKKY01. The sequence continues at coordinate 842 of DATKKY010000256.1, forward strand.
CCGGTTACGGCCTGGTCTTCACCCTGCGCGAGGCCTTGAAGGGACTGAATATGCCTCCAGGTGACACCAAGGCGAGTGTCCAGGGGTTCGGGAACGTTGCACAGTATGCGATCGAGCTCTACCAGCAGATCTGGGGCAAGGTGATCTGCGTCTCCTGCTGGGACCAGGCGGATCAGACTTCCTACAGCTTCTGCAAGAAGGACGGCATAGATCTCAATGCGCTCCGAGGCATAACTGACCGCTTCGGAGGCATCGACAAAGCCAAGGCCAAGGGCCTGGGGTACGAGGTGCTGCCGGGTGAGGCCTGGATCGAGCAGGACGTTGACATCCTGATCCCCGGGGCACTCGAGAACCAGATCACCAAGGACAACGTCGGGAAGATCAGCTCACGCGTCAAGATCATCGCCGAGGGCGCCAATGGGCCTACGACGCCAGACGCCGACAAAGTGATTCACCAGCGCGGCATTTTCGTGATTCCGGATTTGCTGGCCAACGCCGGCGGAGTGACCTGCAGCTACTTCGAGCAGGTCCAGAGCAATATGAATTACTTCTGGGAGAAGGACGAGGTCCTTGGCAAGCTGGACACCAAGATGACGTCCGCCTTCAACGCGGTCAGCGAGCTTGCGAAGAAGCGGAAGCTCTATATGCGGGACGCGGCTTATGTCATTGCCGTCGGACGCGTTGCCCAGGCGTGCAAGGATCGGGGCTGGGTATAGGCAGATGACCCGCTGAACATGCGGAAATCCAACTACAGCCCGCACCACAGGGCAATTCCTAAGTTCGATCGGCACTTCTTCACTTCGGACGAGCGTTTCACGCACATCGGTTCGGGCGAACTCGGAGGCAAGGCGCACGGGCTTGCCCAGATGCACGGCATAGTCGAGTCCAAGCTTCGGGACGCTTTCGCCCCAGCGATAACTGTCAACATCCCCAGCCTTACCGTGATCACCACCGAGTTCTTTGACCTCTTCATGAAGGAGAACGATCTCTATGAGATCGCTTACTCCGAGGTGAGGGATGATCTCATCGCCCACGCCTTCATGAAAGCCGATCTGCCGGTGCGGCTGGTCGGAGACCTGCGGGCCCTGGTAGAACAGGTGCACACGCCGCTGGCGGTGCGATCCTCAAGCATGCTCGAAGACGCAATGTTTGAGCCGTTCGCCAGCGTCTATGGCACCAAGATGGTGCCCAACAATGAACCCGAACCAGACGCCCGCTTCCGCCGGCTGGTCGAAGCCGTCAAACTGATATACGCATCCACCTTCTTCAAGGTGGCGCGCAACTACATGAAGGCTACCCATCACATCACGAGAGATGAGAAGATGGCGGTGGTAATCCAAGAGGTGGTGGGCTCGCGGTTCGGGGACCGGTTTTATCCCAATGTCTCGGGTGTGCTCCGTTCGTACAACTTCTACCCGGTAGGCAGCGGCAAGCCCGAGGAGGGCGTGGCCGAGCTGGCCCTGGGCTTGGGACGGACCATTGTTGACGACGGCGTTTCCTGGGCCTTTTCGCCGAGCTTCCCGGCGATCGATCCGCCTTTCAAGTCGATGGGTGACCGGCTGAAGCACACTCAGACCCGTTTCTGGGCGATCAACATGCGCAAGCCGGCGGCATATGACCCCATCAATGAAATCGAGTTCCTTGAGAACTGCAGTATCGCGGAGGCCGAGTACGACGGGACCTTGCGCTTCATAGCATCTACCTACGTCGCGCAGGATGATCGCATCGTGAGCGGTGTGGGCAACGCCGGGCCGCGCGTCCTAGATTTCGCACCCATCTTGAAAGACAGGATGCTGCCGCTGGGAGAGCTCTTGACCACCACCAAGCAGGTTTGCGAGGACATGCTGGGGACGATGGTGGAGATCGAGTTCGCCATGCGCTTGGACTACCGCCATTGCGAGCCTGCCGAGTTCGGATTCCTGCAGGTCCGGCCGATGGTGGTGTCGGAGGCCACGGTGGACCTTCCCGCGGAGGACCTGGCCGGTGACAGGGTGCTGGTGGCGTCGGAGCAAGCGCTCGGCAATGGCGTTCTCGATACGATTCGAGACGTGGTATATGTCGACCCTGCCAAGTTCGACATCATGAAAACGCGGCTGGTGGCCTCCGAGATCGAACCCTTCAACCGGACTCTGGTGGAAGCGCGCAAACCTTACTTGTTGATAGGCTTCGGACGATGGGGGACTACCGACCCTTCGGCAGGCATACCCGTCGATTTCGGCCAGATATCAGGTGCCAAGGTGATCGTGGAATCTGCCTTGCCAGAGATCAGGACGGCTATGAGCCAGGGGTCGCACTTCTTCCACAATGTCACCAGTTTCAAGATATTCTTCTTTTCAGTGCCGCCCGAAAGCGCTTACAGTGTCAAGTGGGAGCGGATCTTGAAGCAGCGGGTGGTTTCCCGGTCGGACTTCGTGGTTCATGCCGAGTTCGAGCGGCCGCTCTCGGTCAGGGTGGACGGCCGGACCGGCAGAGGAGTGATCCTAAGTGGGTAGCCAGAAGGATAAGGGTGAGGACCTTGCCCGTTTCTTCCGGGAGCGGGCCAAGGAGTTGGAGTGCCTCTACCAGATCGAGGAGCTGCTGCTGGACGAGGATGCCAAGCTGGATGACGTCTGCCGGAAGATCGCGCTGGTGATGCCTTCGGGCTGGCAGTACTCAGAGATCTGTCGAGTCAGGATAGAGACCGGAAAAAAGACCTTCGCGTCTCCCGATTTCGTTGAGACCCCGTGGGCGCAGCAGGCCGAGATCGCGATCGAGGACGTCAAAGTGGGCCAGATAACCGTGGTCTATCTCAGCGAGAGGCCCGAGGCCGACTACGGGCCCTTCCTCAGTCAGGAGCAGCGGCTCCTCAAGACGATCGCTGACCGACTGGGCAATTTCATGCTGCATCAGCGGCTGCGGCAGGAGGCGGAGGACCGTCTGGAGGAACTCGAGCGGGAGACCCCTGGAGAATGGCGGGTTGCGCTCAACCTGCTTCATCACACCGACCCGGCGCTCTTCGAGACGATTTCGGAGAAGATGCTCAATCATCTCTGCTGGAGCGGCATTGAAGAAGCAGAACGACTGCGCCAGAGGCTGACGCCGGCCGCGATGCGGTTTGAGCCTGGGGCGGACCGAGAGTCCAACGTCCCTTACCGGCTCCAGCCCTTCGAGATCACCGACCAGGTGAGCGACGAGATCTTCCGGATCGCTGCCAAGGCTTACTCCAACGAGGAGATACTGGACGAGATTCGCAAATGGATCCAGGACGACAAGCTGAGCTTCCTCCTGCCCTTGAGCTACCGCAATCAGTCGCTGGCCGAGGTGATCGGAGCGCTCCGGCAGTATCGTGACATGGTGCCGGAGGGCTTTGAGCTTTCAGAGGCTTCGAGGAAAGGCGTGATCGTCTCGCTGATCCGGCGCTTCCTCTCGACCCAGCTGTCCTATATCAACATTGCGAAGAAGTACATCGACATCCGCGACTTCTTTGAGATTCTGGACCGGATCATTTACACGCCAGAGAGCTACGGGCTCTTGGGCGGCAAGTGCGCCGGGCTGCTCTTGGCGCAGCAGATCATAGCCAAGTCCTACGGGAACGATCCGCTCTTCTCGAGCGTCAAGGTGCCCAAAAGCTGGTACCTGCCGTCGGACGTGCTGCTGTCATTCGTAAGGTTCAACAAGCTGGACGAAGTGGTCGAGCAGAAGTACAAGGACATCAACGAAGTGCGGCTGGAGTATCCGCACGTCATCCATACTTTCAAGGATAGCCGCTTCCCGCCTGAGATCGTCCAGGGCCTCTCGATGGTGCTGGACGAGCTCGAGGGTGTGCCGCTGATTATCCGTAGCTCGAGCCTGCTCGAGGACAGCCTGGGCGCCGCCTTCTCGGGCAAGTACAAGAGCCTCTTCCTGGCCAATCAGGGCAGCAAGCACGAGCGGCTGCGGGCCCTGATGGATGCAATTGCCGAGGTCTATGCATCAACCTTCGGGCCTGACCCGATCGAATACCGGTCGGAACGGGGGCTCCTGGATTTCAGCGAGGAGATGGGGGTGATGATTCAGGGAGTGGTGGGGACCCGGATCGGCGATTACTTCCTGCCCGCTTTTGCCGGGGTCGCCTTCAGCCGGAACGAGTTCCGATGGTCTCCTCGCATAACCCGCGAGGACGGTCTGATCCGAATGGTGCCGGGACTCGGCACCCGCGCGGTGGACCGGGTCAGCGATGACTACCCGGTGCTGGTGGCTCCGCGCCAGCCGGGGCTCCGCGTCAACGTCGCTCCGGAAGAGATTGTTTACTACTCGCCGCGCAAGATCGATGTGATCAACCTCAAGACCAATACCTTCGAGACCCTCGACGTCGCCGAGCTCTTGCGCCAGCACGGCGCGGAGATGCCGCTCGTTGAGAAGCTGGTGTCGATCTACGATGGCCATCACCTGCGGCGTCCCCTGGCGATGCAGATTGATTTCGACAGGGACAAGCTGGCTGTCACCTTTGATGGGCTGCTCTCGGAGTCGCCACTGGTTAAGCAAGTTCACGCTATTCTGCGGCTGCTGGAGCAGAAGCTCGGGACGCCCGTGGACATAGAGTTCGCCCACGACGGCAAGGACTTCTACTTGCTGCAGTGCCGCCCGCAGAGCTATTCGATGGAAAGTGCGCCCGCTCCCATACCCAAAGACACGCCTGCCGACCGGGTGGTCTTTACCGCGAATCGGTACATCTCCAACGGGCGGGTGCGGGACATCACCCACATCGTTTACGTTGATCCGCTGAAATACTCTGAACTGCCGAGCCGGGAAGACCTGGTGGAGGTCGGCCGGGCTGTGGGGAAGCTCAACAAGCTTCTGCCCAAGCGGCAATTCGTGCTGATGGGGCCGGGCCGCTGGGGCAGCCGCGGGGACATCAAGCTCGGAGTCAGCGTCACTTATTCCGACATCAACAACACGGCAGCCTTGATTGAGATTGCCCGCCGGAAGGGCAATTACATGCCGGACCTTTCCTTCGGCACCCACTTCTTCCAGGATCTGGTGGAAGGCCAGATCCGTTACATCCCGCTGTTCCCGGACGACCAGGGGATTCAGTTCAACGAACATTTCCTGACTCGTTCACCGAATATCCTGGCGGAAGTGCTACCGGAATATGCGCATCTCGCCGATGTGATCAAGTTGATCGATATCCCCCAGGCGACCGGCGGCAGCATTCTCCGAGTGCTGATGAATGCCGAGCTGAGCGAGGCGATCGGGGTCCTAGCCAAACCCGAGGTCGATGAGGGGCAGGTGGAGACCCGCGCTGCCGAGACCGGACGGCCGGCTGAGCAGACTTGGATCTGGCGCCACCGGATGGCCGAGCACATCGCGTCCGAGTTGGATCCTGACCGCTTCGGAGTGGTCGGCTTCTATGTATTTGGCAGCACCAAGAACGCGACCGCCGGTCTCGGCAGCGACATTGATATCCTGATCCATTTTCGGGGCACGGAGGAGCAGCGGCGCGATCTCGAGGTTTGGTTGAACGGCTGGAGCCTCTGCCTGGACGAGATCAACTACTTGCGTACCGGCTATCGCAGCAGTCGAAGTGGTCTGCTCGATGTCCACATCGTGACCGATGAGGACATTGCCAACAAGACCAGTTTCGCCGTCAAGATCGGCGCGGTGACAGACGCTGCCAAGCCACTTCCTCTCAAGAAGAAGACGGTGGAGCCGGGGCCATAGGATTCAAAGGAGATCGCGGGAAGCCTTCTCCGGTTCTTCAAGATCGAAGCGCACCAAGGCCAGCTCGGGGCCGTCGTGAGCGGCCGAGATAGCGATCGTCCGCCCGAGCTGTTCGCGCCACACCCCCATCAGCCGTGCCGATTCGTGGGCGTGACCATGGAGCGTGAGCATAGGCTGACGTTCCTCAATCATGCGCTTGATAGCAATGCTGCCTATGTGCACATCCAGGGGCACGTGGTCAATGCTGCGGCCATCCAGAGGCGCGCGGTCGAGCCCGGTTCTGTAAGGCGGCGCGTGAAAGAGCATGATGGCATTCGCGAGATCGTCGTTGCCCACGAGCCGTTCAAGGTCCGCTGCAATGGTCCCGTATCGTACGTCGTTGGCATCTACCTCTACGGACCGCACGCCTTCCTCGGGCGAGACCGCTCCCGGGTCCACGTACTGGGCCACGTCGTACCGCTCCCAGTCCTTCAGGCGAAACGGACTCGGCGGCGTCATCGCGTAGCCGTAGATT
>DATKKY010000257.1:0-5433 GCA_035542695.1 bacterium
GACGCTGGTCTCCTGTACTACCGGAGCGATCTCCTCAAGAAGTACGGGTACACCGGGGCGCCGGAGACCTGGCCGGAGCTGGTGGAGATGGCGGGCCGGATCCAGGATGCCGAGCGCAGAACCAACCCCGGATTCTGGGGATTCGTTTGGCAGGGAGCCCAATATGAGGGGCTGGTGTGCGATTTCCTGGAATTCGCACTCTCCTATGGTGGGGCCCTGGTTGACAGCGTCGGCAACCTGACGCTGGAGCGACCCGAGAATGTGCGCGCCTTACAGTTCATGCGTGATCTCATATCCACCTACCGGATCTCCCCACCCAACACCTATACCGAGATGAAGGAGGAACAGGTCCGGACGATGTTCGAGGCCGGCAACGCTCTGTTCGAGAGGAACTGGCCTTATGCCTGGAACCTTCACCAGGGAGATGCCTCGGCTGTGAGGGGCCAGGTCGGCATCTCGCTTATCCCGCGGGCTGAGGGAGGCAGGCACGCCTCGGCGCTGGGCGGGTGGCACATCGCAGTTTCGAGAACCAGTGACAACAAGCAAGCCAGTTGGGAGCTGGTGAAATTCATTCTCTCCCCAAAAACCCAACTCGGTTTTGCCCTAAACCTCGGTTGGAATCCTGCTCGGCAGGACTTATACGATTCCTCGCAGTTGCTTCAAGAGGCCCCTCATCTGGTCAGCCTCAAACAGGTATTTGCGACAGCAGCCGCGCGGCCCAACGTGCCGTACTACAGCATGCTCTCGCGCGTGCTCCAGGCTCAGGTCAACGCTGCTCTCTCCGGGATTACGCCGCCGAGCGCTGCTCTGACCCAAGCTCAGGGCGAAGCCGAAAAGGTGCTTCAGACTTACGTCCGATGAGGTAGGTGCCTTGGGCATGACCGGAGACACTCGCGGGAGTCGTGACAGTTTTGCCGCCGCCGGCTTCATGTTGCCCCTGGTCCTCATAGTCCTGGCTTTCATCGTCGTCCCCGTGATCGGCACCCTGTGGACCAGCTTCTCCCGCGACGTCAGTTATCTTCCCCGCAAAATCGTGTGGCTCTCCAACTACGGGAGGCTGGTCAAGGACCCGGCCTTCTGGCAATCTGCCAGATTTACGGGCCTGTTTGTCGCCGTCTCCGTTCCGCTCGAACTGCTGCTCGGCACGATCTTCGCTCTTATCATGAACGAGAGGCTCCGCTACAGAAGTGTGCTGCGAGCCGTGGTGCTGATTCCGTGGGCCGTGCCCACGATCGTAGCGGCCCGAACTTGGGAGATGATCTACAACTACAGCTATGGCCTGGCCAACTTCCTTCTGGCCCTGGCTCACCTAGGCCCGGGCCCGGTCAACTGGCTGGGAACTCCCGCAAGCGCTTTCAGCGCTCTCGTTGTCGCCGATGTGTGGAAGACCACTCCCTTCGTCGCCATAATCCTGCTGGCCGGACTCCAGACGATTCCAGAAACCATATACGAGCAGGCCAGAGTGGATGGTACCCGCTTCGATGAGAGGTTCTTCAAGATAACCCTTCCGATCCTTAAGCCCGTCATAGTGGTCGCCCTGGTCTTCAGAACCATCGATGCGGTCAGGGTGCTGGATCTGATCTATGTTCTTACCGGTGGGGGACCGGGCGGTTCAACTACGTCGCTGTCGCTATACGGCTACAGGTTTTTCAACGAGGGCGACTTCGGCTACGGTTCCGCTATCGCCGTGGTGGTCTTCTTCCTGGCCTTCGTGCTTTCAATTGCCTATTTGAGGGTCGGCGGTTTCACGAGGACATCAAGATGAACGAGGCTCGTATCCGCTCCGTACTCATCGCTACCGGCCTGGCATTTATGGTGGTCTTCTCGCTGGCTCCGTTCGCCTGGATGCTCCTGGTCTCCGTGAGCCGAAGGCCGGACTTCCTTACCCAGGGTGTGGCCTTCGCGGCAACTCTCAGGAACTACGCCGACATTCTGACCGTCAAATCACTCCACTTTCCCGAGTACTTGCGAAACAGTCTGGCGATCGGGGGCATTGTGGCGGTCGCTTGCGCGCTGGTAGCCGCCCTTGCAGGCTACGCCGTGTCACGCTTGGAGTTCCGGGGCCGGGCGTCAACGGCGCTCGTTATCCTAGCCTTATCGATGTTTCCCCAGATATGCCTGGTCGGCTATCTTTATAAGCTTGCGCACTGGGCCCGGCTGCTCAACACCTACCCGGCCCTGATCCTCCCTTACATAGCCTGGATCATGCCGGTGGCCTTTTGGGTGCTTGCCAGCTACATAATGCAGATTCCCCGCGATTTCGACGACGCAGCTCTGGTTGACGGGGCGGGGCGCTTCACGGTGTTCCGGCGGGTGATCGTCCCAATAGCAATGCCTGGGCTTTTGTCGGCCATACTTCTGATATTCATCGCAGCTTTCAACGAGTTCTTGTTTGCGCTGATGCTGACCACCGACTTCCACGCGAGGACTGTTCCGGTGGGGATCGCTCTCTTCGAAGGACTCCACGGCGAGATTCCCTGGGGCTACATCATGGCAGCATCGGCACTCGCAAGCTTGCCGCTGGTTGCGCTCGCAGCTGCTTTCCAGAGGCACGTGATCCAGGACGTTACGCGTGGCGCGCTTAAGGCCTGAGCCGCCAAAGGGGACAGGGCAATTGCTCTATTTTGGCTTCCGTTTGGCCGCTTGGGTGGTCTCCGGACTCCCACACCAGGCCTCCCAGGCTCTCGCGGTTCTCGTGGCCGACATCTGGTATGCCGCCAACCCGGCACTCCGACGTAACCTGGACCGGAATCTGGCCCTGCTTCCCGGGCTCGGCACGCGGAAGGGACGCAGGGCACAGCTAGCCCGCAAGGCGGTCCGCAACTTCGCAAGGGCAGTCGCCGATTTCCTGTACTTGCCGAGAGTGAACAGTTCCAATCTTGACAGGTTCGTTGCTCTCGAGGAGTTCGAGGGCATCAAGCAGTCGCTGGGCCGGCGACCTGCGATCTTCCTGACAGCCCACCTGGGCAGCTGGGAGATGGCTGCCGCCGCCGCGGGCCTCCTTGGGATAGACCTTCACGTGATTGTCTGGGATCACCCCGATCGCCGAATCGCAAACCTCTTCCGTGCCATCAGGGAAGCCAAAGGTGTCAAGATGATGTCAGTTCGCAATGCGGCCCGCAGCATGCCCGCGGTGCTCGAGACTTCATCTGTCGGCCTGGCCGGGGACCGGGACTTCACGGGGCAGGGAACAACGGTGCGCTTGTTTGGGGCCGAGACTCGCGTGCCATCAGGCTACGCCGCCCTCGCAGCTTCGAGGGGGATCCCCGTAATACCGGTTTTCTGTCTGAGGCTCGAAGACGGCAGGTATCACCTCATGGTCGAGCACGCCGTGACACCGACTGGCACGGGCAACCGCGAGGAGTACATCGTGAGAGAGTGCCTTACAATCTTCGAGAAACATATAGAGAAATACCCCGAACAGTGGTACCGTTTTAGGTCACTCGCGGAAGAGAGATTGCACGAAGGTGAAAGCCCGGATCGACGAGTCGCTTGAACAAGCCTACAGGTCGGTGATGGTCTTGATCCCTGCTTACAACGCCGAGCGGACACTGGCACAGGTGATCCGAGAGGTTCATGGGGTGAGTCCGATGCTGCCGGTGATGGTGGTGGACGACGGATCGTCAGACGGAACGGCGAAGGTCGCGGCCGAGGCCGGTGCCAGCGTGGTCAGCCACCCGCAGAACCTGGGGAAGGGCGCTGCCCTGCGAACCGGCTTCCGACATTTCCTTGGGACCGATCTCAGAGCAGTTATCACCCTAGATGCGGATGGTCAGCACTCGCCAGCCGAGATCTCCGCGTTGATCGAACGGTGGCTCGCTACTGGTGCGGACATCGTGATCGGCACGAGGCGCCGCGGGGCAGGAGGGATGCCCCGCCTGAGGGTGATCACCAACACCCTGGGCTCGCTCTTAGTGTCACTGTCGGCCGGCAAGTACATTCACGATTCGCAATCGGGCTATCGCCTGCTGTCGCGGCGGGTGGCCGGTGACGTCAAGACGACCTCCCGAGGCTATGGCGCGGAGAGCGAGATCCTGATAAAAGCAGTAGCGCAAGGGTTCACCGTCACGTCAGCACCTATCTCCACGATCTACCGTGGGGAAAGGAGCTACATTCACCCCTTGAAGCAGCCCCTGCTCTTTCTGGGGCTGATCTTCAGAAGCCTTTTCTGGAGGTTTGAGCGAGTTGGCAAGCAGCAAGCCAGGTGATATCAGCATCCTTGTCACCAACGACGATGGTTTCAGAGCAGCAGGCATAGAGAATCTCAAGCGGGTAGTTTCCGGGCTGGGCAAGGTCTTCGTGGTTGCCCCTGAGCGAGAGCAGAGCGCCGCCGGCCATGCGCTCACGCTGACGAGTCCGCTGAGGATCGAATGGGTCGCCGAGGATACGATCTCGGTGGACGGCACCCCGACCGACTGCGTCTTGCTAGCCATGCGCGGGCTCCTGGCCAGCCGACCTGACCTTTTGATATCTGGGATCAATCACGGACCCAATCTGGGCGACGACGTGACCTACTCCGGGACGGTCGCGGCGGCTTTCGAGGGCACTCTGCTGGGACTGCCATCGATCGCCATATCGACTACCTCTTGGCGCGAGTGCAATTTCGAAGCAGCGATGGCTTTCGCCCCGAAGATAGTCAAGGCTGTGCTCGCCCACGGCCTGCCCGAGGGGACCCTCCTCAACGTAAACGTGCCCTCGCTGCCTCCCAACCAGATAAAGGGAGTCATGGTCACCAAATTGGGCAAACGGATCTACCGGGATGCAGTGGTCAAGCAGACCGATCCCCGGGGACGTGACTACTACTGGATTGGCGGCAAGGCACCCATCTGGTACCCGGGTGAGGAGACCGACTTTGACGCCATCGAGGCCGGCAAGATCTCGATAACGCCGCTGCACCTTGACCTCACGGACTACAGATCGATCAGCGCGATCAAGTCTTGGAACCTCTCGTTTTGATGCGCTGCTTTTTTGACAGAGGTCTTTGCTGGTGGCCCGAAACGTAGTAGATTATTCGCTGGACATCCTATCCGGGGTTGAAAAACTGGATAGTATGTGTTTCAATGGAAGGCAGAGGGCTGGCCCCGGACAATGACGGGGTGACGGTCCGCATAGCCGCAGAGTGTAGACCAACTGGCGGGGCGTAGCGCAGCCTGGTAGCGCACATGGTTCGGGACCATGGAGTCGGAGGTTCAAATCCTCTCGCCCCGACCAAAAAAAGTCAGAGGTCGTCCCGGTGTTTTCTCGGAATCCCAAGGATCGATAAGCGATGATAGGAGCGAACCAGCTTCTGGAATACCTCAAGCGCTTCGGACCCGGTCGCTCCGTCACGTTCTCGGATGGCTCGCCGCGCCAGCCCGTGCGCTTTCCGATGGCAGCATTCGAAACCCATGGGGCGGTCCTGTTCGCCGACCTCCCGGGGTACAGCAAGCTGGC
>DATKKY010000258.1:0-11464 GCA_035542695.1 bacterium
GCTATATGCCGGCCGTGGTGAGCAAGATCTGGCCATTCACATGTACGAGCAGGCTACCAAGGCGCTGCCGTTCGTGCCCGAATACTGGTCTCACTTGGCTCAAGCTCTCGAAGATGTCGGGCAGACCGAGCGGGCAGTCGACGCCTGGAAGCGAGTCGTCGAGCTTGGCGAGAAGTACCCGTCAGCTGGGGACGGAGCGCGCGTGGCCCGGCAGCATCTCGACGCTCTGGGGCAGCGTCAACCCTGATTCGCCAGTAGCCTCCGCCGCTAGCTTCGCCCCTACGAAAGCAGGCGCTGCCGCATCAGTTTCGGGGGTAGCGAGCCGCAACCCAGGATGTCATCGTGCAACTGCTTGAGCGCAATCCCAGGATGGGCTTTCCGATAGGCTGCCACAATCTCAAGTATCGCGAGCTTCCCCATCAGATATGACTGGGGCTGCGTTGGCGTGCCCGTATAGCGGCGCACCTCGGCCAGGGCGTTCGTGGGCTCAAGCCGGCACTTGGTGACCAGAAGGTCAACCGCCTCATCCACTTTCATCCCTTTGGTATGGAGCGAGGCATCGATAACAATGCGGGCTGCCCGCCAGAGCTGATCTGCCAGGCGGCCCAGACGCTGCACCGGCTTGGATATGTAGCCCAGCTGCTCCATCAGTTCCTCGCAGTAGAAGGCCCACCCCTCAATGAACAGGGTCGAGAGGAACGAACCCATCCGCCGTGGGATGGTGCGCTGCCGATTGCTCCAGACCAGCTGCAAATGATGCCCTGGGTAACCCTCGTGCAGCGCCGTCACGGGCAGCTTGGCGAAGTTGTGGCCCTTGAGCTTCTGCTCGGCCAGATCAGGTGGCGAACCGGGGTCAATAGGCGTGACCAAGAACATGCCGTCCTGCCGCTTCTCCAGGATGCCCGGGGGCATGTAGGCGGCATAAGGCAGGATCGGCCGGGCATAGACGGGTGTCTCCACTATGCGCAGGGTCTCGCCCTCGGGAATGGTCGCGATATCATGGTCAATCACGAACTGCCGCGACGCCTGCATCGCATCTTCATACGCCTTGAGCAGTCCCTCCGCCGTCGGGTGGTCGGCCTTCGCATCCTCGAGGATCTCGGTCACCGACTTGGCCGGATTGATCTCGCGGGCGACCGCTGCCATTTGCCCCTCGGTCTCGCGGAAGAGCCGGTGGCCCGTCGCCAGGAGCCCATCGGCGTCGTAATCGACCAGGTGCTCCTCCCGCAGCATCTCATCAAAGACCCGCCGCCCCACCGCGAAGTCACCCTTGGCCTTCGGCGCGACCTGCCGCTCCACGTATTCTCCATAGGCCTCTGCCGCTTGGGCAGCCGCCTCACCCGCCCGCTTGAAGTCGGCCTCCAACTTGGGAGCGGCCCCGGCAGCTATCGAGGGTAAGAGTCCCATGAAGAGACCGGGCGCCTGCTTGATCTGCTCGAGCGCAATCTCGGCCCAGATAGGCGGCACGTCCAACGGCGAGATGTTGCCACGGGCTTCGGTAAGTACCCGCGGAGCCTCCTTCATGCGCGCCAGGGCCGACAGCAGCCTCTCCTCGATCGGCGCAAAGTCCTTCATGATCAGGAAGAAGACGCCTCCCATTACTTCATCCAGGTAGCTCCCGGGTTCCCGCCGGTGCCTTGCCAGGCACTCGTATTGCCTGACGAAGGACTTGAGGATCTGGACCATCAACGTGTGGTCGATCCGCCCATCAAGATCGAAGGTGGCCACGTCCATCGCCTCAAATGCGGCCAGGGCAGTTTTGATCTCCCGTTGCTGGCCCTCTATGCCCGCCTTGGTGAAGTCTCCGAGCATGCCATCATAGCGGTGGTCCCCCATCTGCGTGGCCACCGTTGGATTGAGTTCGAGAATGCGATAGAGAAACTGATCTGCCTTCGCGTAGAATTGGTCCTGCGCCTTCATGTGAGTGCCTCCCATGCCTGCTATCGAACCTGCGACTGGGCCCCACCCGCAACGTGCGGATATCGGTGTCTAGAGCGCGCATTGTATCACGGGGGCGGTGTGGTCGCAAGAGCCCAAGATGCCGGGCCCGGCGACGGCTGCGCGCCTCAAGCCAGCCAAGCCACCGGCCGATTTACTCGGGCTCCAAAATGTGGTAAAATTGAGCCGGTTAAGTATATCGCAAAGGAGCCAAGGCCTATGAACGCAAGGTACGCTGTTCTCGCTATTTGCGCAGCCATGATCGCAGGCCTCCCGGGCCTCGTACCCGTCGCGGGCGGGGCTACCGCGACCAGGGCGCTGCCCGCAGCCGACGTGGAGATATCGGGCGAGCCTTCGGCGTGGTACCCAATCAACGCCAAGGCGCTCGACCCGGTTTACGACGGCACCACCGGCCGGGCCGCCAGGGGCGACCTGATGGGTTTCTACTTTGACCAGGGCGTTCGCGAGCTTTCGATGCGCGTCAATCTCTATCGCCCACCCACAGCGCCCGCCAGCCAGCCGCTCTTGGCCGAAGGGGTACGCGTCTATGTCCTGATGGATTACGCCCCGGGCGGGAGCACTGCCCTTCCAGCCGGCATCAAGGGCTCTGCGCCATTTGCCTGGGACCGAGCGGTCGAACTCCGTGAGGTGGCCGGCAAGCTCCAAGCAAGCGTGCTTGATTTCCAGATGAATGACACCGAGACTGCCCTGGTAGATCGCGTGATCGCACCGGCGCGCTGGCCAAGTCTGGAGGCGAGCCTGGCCCTGCCGGCAGGCTTCAAGCAGGCGGTGGCAAGGAGCCTGGGTGAGGACGACAGCAACTACCCTGCGATCGCCGAGCAAGCAGCGGCCAGCGAAGCCACTCCCATCAATTTCTACGTCTTCACGGCAGCTGACGGCCAGGTCCTGGACAACCTCGTTGCCTCCAACGCGCCCCTCAGCAATACCCACAACGTGGCGTTTGTCCAGCACCTGAACCAGGGGCTTTCGTACACCAACGTCTTCCGCGGCGACCGTGGTGAGCACGCGGCCTACGACGGCGACCCGGCCAACCCGGATGACGGCGCTGATGAGTTGCTCGCAGCCCACGACTACTACAACCTCCCGGTCAACTGGCACCAGGGCGGGCTCCTGGTATCGGCGGCCGAGTGGCATGACCCGACGTTCAACGATTGGCTGGCGACCGGCGTGGCCGCAGGCCGCTACGAGATGGTCACCTCGGCCCTCGGCCAGCACATGATGCCCTTCGTGCGGGACGAGATTAACGGCAAGGCCGTGAGCGTCGAGACCAACATGATCCAGACCTTCTACGGCTACACACCGCGCGTGGCCTGGGTGCCGGAGCGGGTATGGTGCGAGAATCCTGACAACGACGGCAACGGCACCGACGCTGCTGCCAACGTGATCGACTATATCGGAGATGACTTCTCGGACAACGGTGTCTGGGCAGTTATCTTGGACGATTACATCCACTGCGGCTACCGCAACGGCCCGCTGGACGACCACCACATTTACACCTACAAGGGCATCAAGGTGCTCCCGATCGACAACGACTTTGTGGGGCAAGTCAACTGGGACGCCGGAGCAGCCTGGAACACCATTATCGCTGGGACTTCCGATGAAATCATAATCTACGGCAATGACGCCGAGGTGGCAGCGGAAGTGATGCAAGGCGCCTCGAACCCCAACGCCCTCAACAATTACATCTGGATCCTCCAGCAGTGCTCCGCGAACAGCGCGACCGTGGGCGTGTGGAAGCTGACCTCCGTGCTCCAGGACGCGGGGTTCACCACTCAGAGCCTGCTCTTGCAGAATGGCACCTATGGCTCGCTCGGCGGGTTCGCCGGGTATGGTGGCAGCGACAACTCCTGGTACGGTGACTGGGCGGGCTACACCGGGGCGTCCAACCTCGACAATCACACGCCCAAGTGGAACTACGGCACCCAGTGGGACCACACCCTCACGAAGATTCTAGCCGCGCCGGCCAACAATCTGAGCGAGATGGCTTGGTACGTCTTGATGACCAACCTTCACGAAACGGGCTGGCACGATTCGGGCGAGATATCGGGCTGGGAGAACCACTACAGCAATCACATCCGGATGGGCAACGCCCACGCCGAAGCCGCTCGCTGGGCAGCGGGGCTTTACGCCAACCCGACCGGCGCCTATGCGGCCGACTTTGACGATGACGGCTCGACCGAGTTAGTTATGTACAACGACCGGATTCTCGCCGTCTTCGATCCCAACGGTGGCAAGCTCCAGTGGCTGTTCGCGAAAGGGACCGGCTACAATTACAGCGTGGTCTCCAACGACAACGTCTATTGGGCAGACACCGACGGCGATTACAACGAGACCAATCACGTGGCGGCGCTCTCCGACGTCAGCATTGCCGGCATAGACCGCGAGAATGATCTTTACAGCTTCCAGGTGGTCACCGGCTCGGGGACGACCGTCCAGGCCAAGATCATCAATCCCGCTGTCACCAAGACCGTCTTCTTGACCCTCGGGGACCCCTACCTCAAGGTGCAGTATCGGACCGGGGGCGAGCGCGCTTATGTCAAGAACGGCTTCACTCCGGACAACCTCAACCTGACCTGGGCGGGGAAGGCCCTCTACCGCGTGTGGGACCCTGACGGCGGAGGTTACTTCGGCCAGAAGAACACCAATACCAATGCTACGGCGGCGGTCGTGGTCGGAACTGCGGGTGCGCACCACAACCTCCAGTTCTCGGCGACCCTCTTGGAGGGCGACGAGTTTTACGGCGATGCGCCATTTGAGGTTTACGTCTATGGAGGCTACACCAGCGCGGTGGACGGCAGCGGCCATATCCCGGAGCTCAAGGCGCTCCGGAATGCCCTGGTGGATCGGATGGCGCCCATGCCCTTGAGTGGCATCGAGTACCCATCAACCAATGTCTTGGTGCTGAACTTCGACGAGGCGGTCAACACCTCGACGGTGGTCAAGACCGGCATCGGCTTTTGCAACGATGAAGACGGTATCGCTGAGGTCAGCCTGACCTCGTCGGATGTGCTCACCACCACGGGCTACAACAAGCGCTTGAGCTTCAATCTGAGCTCGGCGACCGCGGCAGCCCTGGAAGCGCTTACCGGGAACGTCGAGCTCCTGCTTGCAACCAATACGGTCAAAGACGCGGCAGCCAATGGTAACGCGGCCGTTACCAATCTCGACAACGTGCCGGTCACCTTCGCGCCTGCGACCACCATCACGATTGACGGCAGCGTTTCCGACGCCGATTGGGCTTGCGCTGAGGCGAGACTCAACGATTTGTGGGACTCTTCGTGGAACGGCACGGCGCCCGGGGACACCAATGAGATCCTGGCGCTCTTCGCGGACTGGGATTCGACCTATCTCTATCTGGGCATTCGGGGCTACGTTCACGGCAATTCCTGGCTGCTCTATCTTGACACCGATGTCGATGGACCCAACGGGTTCACCGATCTGACGGCGATTGACACCTGGGAGCGTGGTGCGATATTCACAGCTGCCGGATTCAAGCCTGACTACGAATACGGTGCCTATCAGCACCAGGGCGCTTATGACTCCGAGGGCATGTGGAAGATCCTGTCGGCTACCACCACTCAGAACATCTCTCCCCAGATTTACATGGCCTTCGATCCTCAGCACGTCTACGGCTACACCGGAGGAAGCGAGCTCGCGATCCCGTGGGATGTGCTTTACGGCCTGGGCGCCGGGCACGTGCCGACGGGCTGCAAGATCGGCATTGTTGCATCCCTGTGCTGGGATCCCGAGCCTTCGGGTGAATTGGGAGGCGACGTGGCGCCCAACAATATCTCGGCGACGCTCCCGACCGTGGACAACTTTCTGAGGATCGTGGTGGATGCGGACTCCAACGGGGTGCCTGACCGCGGCCGGACAGCCGGAGTCCCGGATGTCGGCTTGCACGCCGCCAGCTGCGTCTTGAGCGCCTACCCGAGCCCGACGGCCTCAATTGTGCGGGTGCCATGCGTGATCGCAGGGCTGGCCGGCCAGGCGCGGTGCCAGGTCCGGGCCGAGGTATTCGACATCAGCGGGCGCATGGTCCAGACCGTGTTCAATGGCGAGCTTGATCCGGGCGAACACGCTTTCCAGTGGGATGGGACCACAAGGGCCGGTGAGTCCGCCCCAGCAGGTATCTACTTCATGCGGATAACGGCCGACGGCACTGCGATCGGTGCCGCGAAGTTCGCCCGCGTCCGCTGATAGCTACTTCTCGGCGGCTCTAGGTGCGCGGTCCCGCCGAAGGATCGCCCGGCCGAGGTTGCCGAAAGAGAAATCGTCGAGCAGCGAGTACACGACGGGCACGACAAAGAGGGTGAGGAAGGTCGATGTGACCAGGCCGCCGATCACCGCTTGCCCCATCGGCGCACGGAATTCGCTGCCTTGGCCTCGCCCGAACGCCACCGGCATCATGCCGAAGATCATCGCCAGCGTAGTCATCAGGATGGGACGCAGCCGCGTCGCGCCTGCCTGAATCAGCGCCTCAGTGCGTTTCAATCCGCGCTTGCGCAGCACATTGGTGTAATCCACCAGCAAGATCCCGTTCTTGGTCACAAGCCCCATCAACAGGATTATACCTATGAGAGACACGACCGACAGCGAGCCGCCGAAGACGATCAGGCCGCCGACTGCGCCTATGAGCGCCATAGGAAGCGCCAGCATGATCGTCAGGGGATACTTGAAACTCTCAAACTGCGCTGCCAACACAATATAGACGAAGGCCACTGCAAGGCCCAGCGCCACGAATATGCTCCCAAAAGCCTCAGCCTGCATCTCGCCGCTTCCGGCCACCCCGATCGAGTAGCCCGGCGGCAGCGCAAGCTGCCTGGTCCGCTTCTGGATGTCACCAAGCACCTCACCCAGGGTGCGCTGAGTCAGGTTAGCTTCTATGCTGACCTCCCGCTGTCGATCATAGCGGCTGATGGTCGACGGGCCGGCGCCCGTGGATATATCCGCGACATAGCTCACCGGAATCAGCAAGCCCTCCTGGTTGCTGCCAGTCTTGGTGCTCTTGATGCTGAGATTCCGGACGCTCGCGGGCGACGTCCGATCGTTCTTCGCGAGACGCACCCGGACATCGTACTGCTCATCCCCCTCAGCGTACTGGGTTGCCACCGCTCCATCGACCATCGCCCGGATGGCAGTGGCAATCCCGCCGACGTTGAGCCCCAAGTCCGAGGCTCGTTCCCGATCGACGCGGATACGCATTTCCGGCTTCGATGTCTCCAGACTATTGGACACGTCGACCGCATCCGGGGTTGAGCGCACGATGTTCTCCACCTCATCACTTATCTTCTTCAGCACCGACAGGTCAGCGCCCCGCACAGCCATCACCACAGGTTTCTCATTGTGGCCGATGCCCCCCGTGGTGCCGACGCTCAGGTCGGCGCCCGCTATGTTTGCGAGTTCGGCCCGGAACTCCCCCATCAGCTCGTTGGCGCTCTTCTTACGCTTGTTCTTGTTGACCAGCTTCACCAACACCGTACCGGTGGTCACAGGATCGTTGCCGGCCCCGATGGTGGTGAGCGTGGTGGTCACTTCCGGATGGTCCTTAGCCACTGCCTCGACCCGGGTGGCGATCGCCCCGGTCTGCTCCAATGAGCTGCCCGGCGCCGCCAGAATGCTGACGGCGAACTCGCCCTCGTCAACGTCGGGGAAGAACGCTGCGCCCAGGAATCGCATCAGGAAGAAGCTGGCGACGAATAGTCCGAGGCAGACGCCCACAACCGTCTTTCGGTGAGCCAGCGACCACGCAATCGCCCTCCGATATCTCGCGCTCAGGTTGGCGAAGAAGTGGTTGAAGTGGTACAGGGCTCGGCGGAGCGGGTTACCGGTGTTCTCGAGCTCTTCATCCTTCGGCCTCAGCCAACGCGACGCGAGCATCGGAGTGAGCGTGAAAGCAACGAACAGGGATACCAGAACCGCTACGGCAACCGTGATGCCAAACTGATAGAAGAACCGCCCGACTATCCCGGACATGAACGCCACGGGCAGGAAGACAGCCACAACCGTGAAAGTGGTGGCCATCACCGCCAGTCCGATCTCGTCGGTCGCTTCCCGCGCAGCCCCCCTTGGCGGCGCGCCTTCGTGCAGATGACGATAGATGTTCTCTATGACAACGATTGCGTCGTCGATCAGAAGCCCGACCGCCAGCGAGAGCGCCATCAGTGACATCATGTTGAGCGTGAACTTCAAGGCATACATGATAATGAAACTGGCGATGATCGAGACCGGGAGGGCAAGCGCGCTGATGATCGTTGGCCGCGGGTTGGCGAGAAAGAAGAAAACCACGATCACGGCCAGTATCCCGCCGTAGAAGATGTTGGACAGGACATCGTGAACCGAGTCTCGGATGAAGATGCTGCGGTCGTCGGCAATCGTTATGTGAAGATCCGGAGGCAGGTCGTGCTGGATGCGAGCGACCTGCGAGTAAAGGGCGTCGGCGACCTGGACGGTGTTACTCCCCGACTGCTTCAAGATGTTGAGACCGACCGCCGGCACGCCATTGGCCCGCGCCAGACTGGTACGCTCCTTGATCCCGTCGGACACCGTGGCCACGTCCGACAAATGGACGATCTTGCCGCCTGGGCTTGCGACAACGACTTTGTTGAAATCATCCACCTTGGTGAATTTCCCCATGGTGCGAAGCAGGACCTGCCGCGGCCCCTGGACGAGATTGCCCGCAGGAACCTCCATGTTGGCGGCAGCGACGCTCTGGACCACGTCGAAGATCGACAGTTCGTAGGCCCGCAAGCCAGCCGCATTGACGTCCACTTGAATCTCGCGCTCGTCGCCGCCGATCAACTCGACCGATCCGACGCCCGGGACGTTCTCCAACCGCTTCTTGATCACATTCTTGGTGTACTCGGTTATCTCCTTCGCAGACCTGGTCCCCGAGACTGTCAGCTCGAGAATCGGGAAACTCGCGGGATCAAAGCGCGTGATCACCGGATCCTCGATGTCGGTCGGTAGATCGGCCCGGGCAGCAGCTACCTTCTCCCGCACTTCCTGGGCGGCAGTCTTGCCGTCCACCTCTAGCCTGAACTGAATCACTATGATCGAGACACCTTCCTGGCAGGTGGAGTAGATGTGCTCGATGCCCGCGACCGGGTTTACCGCGTCCTCGATTACTTTGGTCACGTCGCTTTCGATCTGCTCGGGGCCCGCGCCACGAAGCACCGTCACAATGGTCACGTAGGGGAAGTCGATGTCCGGAAGCTGGTCGATGTTCAGCTTGCTATAGGAGAAGACTCCCAGCACTACCAGCGCAAGGATCATCATGGTTGCAAACACAGGCCGCTCGATTGATACATCAGCCAGTTTCATGTCTTGCTGACTCCTTTACCCGCCCCAGCGGGCGCGATCCCTGCGCAATATCAGTTGGTGACCAAGTTGACAGAAACGCTATCCTTGAGGTTGCTTGCGCCTACTGTGGCAATCGTGTCTCCCACTGCCAGCCCATCGACTATCGCCGTGGTCTGGCCGTCCGAAAGACCGACGTGAACGGTTCGCTCGAAGGCATGGCCGCCTCGAATGACAAAGACCCGATCGGTGACTCCATCGCTCTGAACTGCAACACTGGGAACTACGAGCGTCTCACCGCTCGAAAGCACCGGAACATCCACCCGGCAGAAGATGCCGGGCCGGAACCACTTGTCCGGCGTGTTGGGAAAGCGCGCCTTGACCTCAAAGGAGCGGGATTGCGAATCGGCTGACTTCGACAGCGAGATCACCTCGCCTGCGACCTTCACATCTGGCTTGCTATCCGAGTAAACCAGCACCTTCTGTCCCACCTGGATGGTGGCGGCATCGACTTCATCAATGTCGAAGGTGATCTTCATCCGATCGGTCCTCGCGACAGTCGCAAGTAACTCCCCAGGCGCTGCCAGATCGCCGACGCTGACATTGACGGCAGTGACCACCCCCGCGATCGGTGCGGTGAGATCGACCACGCTCTTGGCAGCATCGAAGTTGGTCTTGGCAACATCGTAGGCAGTCTGGGCGCCGTCCAGCGTCTGGAGCGAGATTGCCCCGTCACTGTAGAGCGATTTCATGCGCTCAAGCGTCTTCTGGGCATTGGTGAAGCCTGCTTCCGCCTGGTAGTACTGGGATGAGGCGCCGCTCTTGTCGAGCGCGACGATCACCTCGCCAGGCATGACAGATTCGCCGATGTGGGCTCCGATGCCGGTCACCCGCTCAGCCAGGCGCGCAACGATGTCCGCCTGCTCTTCCCCCTCGAGGGCACCCGAGTAGGTCTTGGTCACACTGAGGTCCTTCCTCTCAACCACAGCGACTGCCACGGGAACCGTGTAATGCGCCTGCGCCGCGGACGCGGCATCCCTCTGTCGAGCGCCGCATCCAAGCACCGCACCCAGCCCGAGAATCAACACGCCCCCCGCGATCATCCTCCGCGACACATGCATTGTCTTCATTGGATCTCGACTCCTCTCAATCGGAATTCTCCGGGCACTGCCCTCGCTCGTGCCAGCTCTCTGATCCCGCCGGCCGCATCATTGCGGTAGCCCGACCGCGAATTGCCATTCAGCCTCAGCAACAAGGTAGTCGTAAACAGCCACGGCATAGTTGGTCTGTGCCCGCGTTAGCGCTACCTGCGAATCGAGTAATTCGAGTTGGGTCCCGACGCCATTGGCGAACCGGGTCTGGGCAATGTGCACCGCCTTGCGGGCCTGGTCAATACTCTTCTCCTGCCCCTGGATGCGTTGCTTGGCCTCGGCCATTCTCAGCTCGGCAGACTCAATCTGGATCCGTACGCCTTCCTCAGCCTTGAGTCTGGCAAGATGAGCTTTTTCATAGTCGCTCCTCGCCTGCTGTATTCGGGAGCTGGTTCGCCGTCCGTCGAACAGCGGGAAAGACAGGCGCAGCCCGACATTGGACGTCTTCGCCCAAATATACTTGTTGAAATCGAAAGTGTTGTCCTCGGTCTGCCAGCTGTATGAGCCGGAGAGACTCAGGACCGGGAAGGAACTGGCACGCTCGACCTTGATGTTCATCTTCTGCATCGCCTCAGCCAGCGCGAGCTGACGCAGCACCGAGTTGTTGGAGACAGCGTCCTTTCTCGCTTGATCCATGGTTAAGCTAGGAATCTCCTGAAATGCGAAGTCGCCCTGCGCCTCGATCTCCTGATTCAAGGGAATAGTAAGGAGATTCTTCAGCGAGTTCTCGGCCAGCCGAAGGTTGTTCTCACTGGATACCAGCAGAGGCTCCGTGTTCGCAACCTCGACCTCAGCCCGGAGTAGGTCATACTCGGCGGCGGTTCCGTTCTTGTACTGAGATTGAACATTCTCGAGGTTGGCCTTGACGATTTCCAGTCCCTGGCGATTCGCCTCCACCAGCTTCTGGGCAAGCAGCACTCCGTAGAAGGCCTCCTTCACCGCAAGGACAACGCTCTGCTGGGTTCCCGAGTAGGCCTGTTGAGCATAGTTCCGGTAAGTCTTGGCAATGTCCAGAGCAATCCCGACTTTCCTATTGTAGAGCGTCTGGGAAAGCG
>DATKKY010000259.1:0-9037 GCA_035542695.1 bacterium
CACCACCCAGGTCCTTAAGCTTGTGGTAGCCATACAGGTCCTCAAGCCGGGGGCAGGTCGCGGCCAACGCGAGGCTTCCACTGCCATCCATACCGAGCTTGCCGGTCGCAGACACCGTGGTGGTTTTGACCGCTGCAAGCAGCGTGTCGACGGCCACTCCGTCGGGACTTATGCTTAGCCGACCCTTGACTGAGTCGAATCCCCATTCGCGATAGCTTCCGTGGCCCAAGTCGGGCCAGACTGCCACGTCAAGATCCTGCTGCTTGAAGCCTCGGCCGCTAAATCGTACGGTTCCACCGAGCCCGGAGGAGTAGTCGACGGGCCCGGCCTTAACGAACCGCGCGAGATTGAGATCGGCGAACCTGACTGTGCCCTGGTACCTGGGCACGGCGCCGACAGCCAGCGCGCCTTCCAGTTCCACCGCTGAACCATTGACCGTGCAAGCCAGGCGTTTCACTTTGAGCGAGCTGTCGGCATAAGCCGCTTGCAGGGCGAGATTCCCAATCGTGTAAATATCGTAGGACCCTGACAGGTCCGCCCCGATTGCCATATTCTTGTATCGACCAGCCACCTGGGCATGGCCCCTGATGCTCCCTGATTTGTCGAGCTTGGGTTTGCCCAGAAAGGCCACGATCTCGGCCACGTCAAGGCTGTCGATCGAAACGCTGGCTCGGAGCGAATCGTTCTTGCCGATCCCGAAAACGCCTTCCGCCTCAATGCCCGTCTGCGGAGTGCGCAGCTTCAGGTCGCTGATCTCCACCCGGTCAGGGAGACTGGTGATGATCCCCGAAAGCGCATCTATCTTGGCCTGGTCGCTCAGAGCAACATCGGCACCCTTGATGGTAACGATCGAGCGCTGGTGCTCCAGTGAGTACGCGGCATTTATGGCGGCGCTTTTCAAGACCAGGGGCTTCGCGGTCTCTACCACCACCGACACATCCGCCAGCCTGATCCTGCCGATCGCAACTCTGCTACCTTTGCCTGAGGGCGCCGCCTGGGTGCTGGGAGCCGGGTCGCCGGCAGGATAGATGAAGGTGCCATTGGCTCTTCTCGGAATAACGATCCGGGGAGAGAACACCTCGATTGAATCGATCTTGATATTCCCGGCAACCATGGATGCCAGGTCGTACGTCACGTGGATACGTGGCACCGCAAGCAGCACTCGAGGAGAACCGGGTCCGACGTATGTCACCTTGAGGTCACTCAGATACACGTCGCGCAGGAGGCTGCCCCGGATGTCGCCGATTTCCACCTTGATGTTGCGGTCAGCTGCAAACCTGCCGTTAACGGTCTCCGCGACGAGCCCAGCGATCCGGCCGCTCTGGGTGTGGATCGCCACAAGAACCACGGTGACGACGAGCGCCAATCCGACGCCCACCCCGATAAGTACCCCGCGTTTTCGCGTCATGTTAGAAGGCGTGTCCTATGGTGAAGTGAATCATCCCCAGAGCTTCCCGCTTGTGCTCAGCTGTGATGCCGCGCTTGAGCCGAATGCCGTAGTCGAAACGGACAGGACCCACCGGCGTTTCGATCCCGAAGCCGAGCCCGGTGCTGTACTTGACGTCGGTTGCCCGCCTGGCCTCGTACTCGGCAGCCGGCACGTGCAGGTCAAAATCGCGCCAACGGACCTTCCGGGCCGAGCTCCAGGCATTGCCCATGTCGAAGAAAGCGATACTGGTCAACTTCCAGACCAGCGAATACCTGACTTCCACGTTGCCCACCAAGAAGAAATTGCCGGGACCAAAGGCCCGCTCATCATAACCTCGGACCGTGCTGGATCCCCCGACATAGAAGCGCTCATAGTCAGGCACGCCCTTCGAAGCCGATGCTCCGAATGCCTCGGCCTGGCCGGCCTTGACTCCCAGAGCGAGCACCGTGGGCTTGCCAAGGGCAAGATAACGCCCCCAGCTCAAGGTGTACTTGTTGTAAGAGTTGTCGCCTCCGAAGATGCCCCCAGCGGTCTTGGCGATAAGCCGGGTCAACGACCCTCCATGGGGATCAAAGAACGGGGTCCGCGTGTCGCGTTCAAGCTGGAGCGAGGCAGATCGGTTGACCTCTTGCCCCACCTTTACCCGAAGCGCTTCCGGATCTTCAACGTGCCACGTGGGGTTGCGTATGTCGGCCAGCTCGTGGGTGTAGGCCAGGGTCAGCTTGGTTGACCGTGACAGGTCCTTCTGAACCCCCAGGTTGAGGCCGACGCGGTCGAGGGTGTACTGGCCTCCAGGCACTTCCTTGAAGTCCTGAAGCGACTCGTCGAAGTAGATCGAGGCAACACCGACCAGCCTCCTGCCGAAGAGCCACCTATCGGTCAGCGAGACATCGCCCCGCTTGTGAGTCAGCCCTTTGGTCAGGTCCTGGCTCGCAAGAATGGTGCGAATCTCCAGCTGGCGGCCCGTATTGAAGATGTTCCGATGGATCCAACCCAGGGTCATTCGAGCCTCGTCCCTGGTGCCGTACCCCAGCCCCGCGGAGGCTTCCCTGATCTTGCGCTCTTTGACCCTGACGCTCAGATCAACCGATGCGGAGTCCCCGCTGGCTTGGGCGGGCTCGATAGTCACATCCTTGAAGAAGCCCGTGTCATAGAGATGCTGCTGACTGTCCAGCACCTTCTTCCTGGAGAATATGTCCCCCCGCTTCAAGGTGACCTCGCGCTTCACGATGCGGTCGTTCACCCTGGTGTTGCCCGCAACTGATATCCCGGCGATACTGGCCGGCTCACGTTCGCGGATGCTGTAAGTGACCGTGGCTGCCTCGGGCGCCCCGCCTATCTCGTGAGACACCGAGGCGAAAACGAAACCGCGATCAGCGTAATAGGCATAAATGCTGTACTCATCCTCGCCGACCAGCTTCTCGTCAAGAGGTTGTCCCGCCTTCACCTGAAGCAGACGGCGGAGAGCGTCGGTGGCAACGTACTTGTTGCCTTCGAGGAGCACCTCCCTGACGATGGTTTGCTGCCCTTCTGTGATCTGGATAGTGATCCAGACATTCGACCGGTCCTTGTCAAACCGCTTATCCGCGACCTCGGCGGTCGCGGCCAGAAACCCTTGCTTCCCATAGAAGGCCTCTATGGCGATCAGATCGGATTCCAGCGTGCTTTCTCTGAGATGGCGCTTGCGCAGCATCTTACTTTCCTTGGTGCGCATTGTCGCCTTGATCTTGCTTGCGCTGAGGTGGGCATTGCCGACGATCTTGATCGATCTCACGACGGGGCCGCCGGGCGCACGTGTCCATGCGCCGTAGGCGTTCTGGCAGGCAAGAGCGGTCACTAGCGTAACCGCAAAAATCAGAGCGGCCCGTCTCATAGTCTCCCCTGGCATGGTAACAAAGGCCCTATACCCTGTCAACAAGCGGCCCGGCGAGGAGGGGCATCACCAAGCCTTGCCAGGCGGGCGTCGGAGCGGGAGCACTGGACTGGCCCGGTCGGTCTGGTATAATCACCTCATGATAATCAGACGCTGGCATGCATACCTCGCCGGCATCGCGGGACTAGCTTTGGTGCTCGCGGCAGCAGGCTGCAGCGAGAAGATGAGCTTGCCCCGTGATCCCAACCTGGACACCTTCATAAGGGTATCGGCCAAATGCGCCTACATTGACCGAGCTTTCTCCCACGATCCGGAGGGTGCCCAGGAGGAGCTTGCCCAAGTCCAGTTCCCCGCCAACTGGAAAGAGATAGTGGACTCCCTGATCACGGCCCATGGCTCCGACCCGGCTTTCTGGTCCGAAGTCTACACCCAGATAGTGGAGCGTTCGCGGAGATAGCGAGGCCGCGGTCACTTCAGCACGAAGCGCGAAACATCCATGAAGGTTATGGTTATCATCAGCGCGACCAAGAACACAAACCCGATCTGTTGGGCGATCGTCCTCTGCCTCATCGTGATCGGCCTGCGGGTCACCGTTTCAATGGCCAGAAGCAGCAGGTGACCACCGTCCAGCACCGGTACGGGCAGCAAGTTGACCAAGCACAGCTGGGCGCTCAGGGCAGCTATGAAGGCCAGGAAGGTGGTGACGCCCCACCGCAGGGTCTCGCCCGCCAACTCCCCTATCCTTACCGGCCCCCCTATCATGTCGCGCGAGGCCTGGCCGGTCACCCACTTATGCAGGAGCACGAAGATCTGTTCGGAGATCCATGCCGAAGTCTTGATTCCGATGGCGGCAGCCTCACCGATGCCAACTCGTTTTCGCTCAAACTTGTAGGTTATGTCGATCAGCCCCGTGGTCCCCTCTGCCCTCGGTGTGACCGAGGATGCGTGTACCTCGCCATGGCGCTCAAATGTGATGCTGAGGATCTTGCCCGCTGATGGCCGAATTGCCTCCCGGACTCCTGCCCAGTTGCGGACAGGCCGCCCGTCGACCGTGAGGATCTTGTCTCCACCCCTAAGGCCCGCCTTGAAGGCCGGGCCGTCCCGCTTCACGTTGTCAATCACGGCTTCTTCAAAAGGTGCCAGCCCCGTCTGGCCGAGGTCCGCCAGCGTGGTCAAGTCAAGAGTGGCCGTGGCGGGCACTCCACCGCGTTCGTAGGCGATCGTGACCCTACGGCCCAAGCCTTTGGCTAGAGCATCCAGCGCTTGGTCCCACGTCGCAACCGTGTCGGTGCCGACCGCCACAAGTGTATCGCCTTCCCTCAGACCGGCAATCCATGCGGGCGACCCCTGGGTCACGTCCCCGACCTGGCGCGTCGTAATGGTGCCTACTCCCAAGGAATAGGTGAGCAGGGTATAGAGCACCACGGCGAGCAGGAAATTCATCGCCGGGCCGGCGACCACGATCAACGCTCGTGTCCCGCGAGGTTTAGCCAGGAACTCACGGCCGGTCTCTCCTAACGGCTTCGAGGGATCTTCACCAGCCATCTTGACATAGCCGCCGAAGGGAATGGCGCTGATCATGTAATCGGTCTCACCACGCTTTATGCCTAGGAGCTTGGGGCCGAAGCCCATTGAGAAGACCTCGACCTTCACGCCGGAGCGCTTGGCAGCAATGAAGTGGCCCAATTCGTGGATGAATATGATCACGCTGAGCACAATCAGCGTTGCCAGTCCTGTGATCAACACTCGAACTCCTTCTCTCGCCGGTCCTTGCTAGGACGGGCGGCTGCCATATCTAGCGGCAACTAACTCTTCGGCCTTGAGCCTTGCCCACCGGTCGGCCTCAAGAAGCTCGCTCAGGCTGGCGGCAACCGCAGGCCTGCGGAGAGAAAGAACCTCGCGCAGCACCGAGTAAATCTCCCCCAACTTCAGCCGACCGTCGAGGAAAGCCTCGACCGCGACTTCATCGGCGGCGCTCAAGACCGCCGGCGCCGTGCTGCCAAGCTCAAGGGCCTCGTACGCCAGCTGGAGACACGGGAAGCGTTTGCGGTCCGGCTTCTCGAAAGCCAAAGTCCCAACGGCTTCAAGGTCAAGGCTTGCGACTTGCGACCGGACCCGCTCCGGATATGTCAGAGCATATTGGATCGGCAAACGCATGTCCGGCGCTGAAAGCAGCGCGCATACCGAGCCATCGACGAACTCCACCAGCGAATGCACAACCGACTTGCGTTCGATCACCACCTCGATGTGGTCCCCTCCGATGCCAAACAGCCAGCGCGCCTCAATCACCTCGAAGCCCTTGTTGAGTAGCGTGGCTGAGTCTATGGTCACCTTTCTGCCCATCTTCCAGGTCGGATGGCTGAGGGCTCGCTCCGCGGTAACGCCGGCGATCTCTTCGGGGCTCATGTCAAGCAGGGGCCCACCTGAGGCTGTGAGTATTATGCGCTTGATGGCGCTCTTGGCTTCGCCCCTGATACATTGGCAGATCGCGCTGTGTTCACTGTCGATCGGAATCAAGCTCACCCCGGCCTCTTCCGCCGCCTCAACGATCAGACTACCTGCAGCGACAAGGCTCTCCTTGTTGGCTATCGCCACGTCCTTGCCGGCCTTGATGGCTTCGAAGGTCGGCTCAATGCCGACCGCGCCGACCAAAGCATTGACCACCAGGTCGGCTTCGGGCAGGGTCGCTATTCGCCGAAGGGCCTCGCCCCCCCCAACCAGTTCTGTGCCCGCTCGGGCGCAGTCGGACTCCAAGTCACGGGCTAGGCACTCGTCCGACACGCCGGCCGCCACCGGTCTCATCTCGGCAATTTGCCCCCTGAGGCGGGCCACATCGGTGTTGGCGGCAAGCCCGACCACTCTCACCTGCCCGTCAAGAGCCCGGACCACCTCAAGCGTGTTCCTGCCGATCGATCCAGTGGATCCGAGAATGGCGATCTGCCTCGGCGTCACCTTAGGAATGCCCTCGCATAGAAGTAGAACACCGGCCCCGCAAACAGCAGGCTATCAAACCGGTCAAGGAAGCCGCCGTGCCCGGGTATCAGATTGGATGAGTCCTTGGCTCCAACGCTGCGCTTGATCATGGACTCGGCCAGGTCCCCTGCCTGCGCGGCTATGCCGATGACGAGGCCCAAGAGCACCGCATCACCGATTCCCAGGAATGAGGCAAAGGTCGCGCGCGACACCAGCGCCGCAGCGACGCAGCCGCAAAGGCCAGCAGCTGTTCCTTCGACCGTCTTTGAGGGGCTTATCGTGGGAAACAGCCGCCGTCTTCCGACCAGGGAGCCTATGAGATAGGCGAAGCTGTCGTAACTCCAGGTCAACACTAACACAAAATAGACAAGGTCCGGGCCGGGATGAATCCGGCTCGTGCCGAATCCCCGGAGCCAGATGAAGAAACCCAGCAACCATCCGCAATACACCACTCCCACGAGCGTCACTGCGAGGCTTCCCAGGTACTGGTCCGGCGAAGACCTGGCCGTGCGCTCCACCATCAGAATGAGGGCAGCGGCAGCGAGCACCAGCCCAGGCAACCCTGACCGTCCATAATGAAAGCTCAGGCAAACCAGGACGCTCGCTGCGATACCGACTGCGCCCGAGGGCCGCCAGCCCGACCGCGAGGTCATCCCATAGAGCTCGTACGATCCCAGGCCGGCAAGCAGGCCCACCAAGAGCGCGAAGACAAGCCCCCCGGCATACGTGACAGCCAGCACAATGGGGATCAGGACGATGCCGACCAGAACCCGGATTGCCAACACCCGTTTGGTCAGGCTCCGTTTACAAGCTTGGTTTCCTGGGGGCTGAGACTCGTCCAAACCTTCGTTCCCTCTGCTGGTAATCGCTGATGCTGTCGTAGAGATGCTTGCGCTTGAAATCAGGCCAGAACACATCGGTTATCCAAAGCTCCGAGTAAGCGATTTGCCAGAGGAGGAAGTTGCTTATGCGCATCTCGCCGCTGGTCCTGATCAGCAGGTCCGGATCCGGTATGTCCCCTGCGTACAGATATGATCTGAAGAGGTCGGCGTTCAAAGCCTCGATGTCAACCTCGCCCCGCTGCAGGTCGAGGCTGAAGGAGCGGACGGCATCCACGATCTCGGCACGCCCGCCATAGGAAAGCGCTAGTATCAGATTGAGTCCCCGGTTCTTGTCAAGGTAGGCAGTCGCCCGGGCCAACTCGGCCCGCACCGCTTCGGGCAAGTCCTCAATGCGCCCGATTGCCCGCAGCCTGACCCGGTTCCGGTCCAGCACTTCTACCTCCTTCCGCAGGGTCTGCCTGAGAAAGATCATCAGAGCTTTCACTTCCCGGGCCGGGCGGCTCCAGTTCTCAACCGAGAAGGTGTAGAGCGTGAGATACTCAATGCCGAGGTTGCCACAGCCTTTGACCACTTCTCTCACGGCCGCAATGCCGGCTCGGTGGCCAGCCATCCGCGGCAGCCCGCGTCGCCGCGCCCACCTGCCGTTGCCGTCCATGATGATAGCTATATGCCGCGGCAGATTCCCCTTGGCAAGAATCCGCTTCTCTATCGCTTCAAGTTCCTTCTCATTCATCGGAGTCAGGGGAGGGCCAAGAGCCGGACTGCTATCCGCGTCGGAGCCGGGCGCCTAAGCGCGCCTGGCCGTCAGCCTTCCATTATCTCTTTCTCTTTGGCTGCCAGGGACGTATCGATCTCGCCGATGTACTTATCGGTGAGCTTCTGAATTTTGTCCTGCGTCTTGCGGGAATCGTCCTCGGTGACCTTGCCGTCCTTCTCGTCCTTCTTGAGTGTCTCGTTGGTGTCACGCCTTATGTTGCGCATGGAGACCCTCGCCTCCTCGGCGTGCTTCTTCACAAGCTTCACGAGATCGCGGCGCCGTTCTTCAGTCAGGGCAGGTATGGGGAGCCTGATCACATTGCCGTCGCTATTGGGCACCAGACCGAGACTGGACTTGTGGATCGCCTTCTCGACATCACCCATTATGGTCCTGTCCCACGGCTGAACCAGAATCATCCTGGGCTCAGGGACGCTGACGCTGGCAACCTGGTTCAGCGGCATCACTTGCCCGTAGCACTCGACCTTGACGCCATCCAGAAGGGCCGTGCTTGCCTTGCCAGTCCTTATCAACGAGAGCTCACGCTTGAAAGCAGCCAAGGACTTCTTCATGCGTTCCTCAGTCTCGGTCATCAGCTTGTCAGTCATTCGACACCCCCGCGACTATGGTTCCGATCTTGCCGCCGCTTGCCGCCCTTCTGATGCTGTCTTTCGCGAATATGTCAAATACAACCACAGGCATGCCGGCCTCATTGCAGAGACAGAGCGACGACCTGTCCATGAAGCCTAGATCCCTGCTCATGGCCTCTTCAAAGGTCAGCCGGTCGAAGCGCTTGGCTTTGCGATCAACCACGGGGTCCGCCGAATACACTCCGTCCACCTTGGTTGCCTTGAGGATTACGTCTGCCCCGGTCTCTACTGCCCTGAGGGCAGCGGCGGTGTCGGTGGTCAGAAAGGGATTGCCGGTGCCGCCCACGAAGACAACTACTCGGCCGTCCTTCATATGGGCGCGAGCCGCCTCGACCGAGTACGGCTCTGCGAGCCCCGTGCACGGCAGGCAGGAAAGCACTCGCACATCAAGACCAAGGCTCTGGCCCAGGTCCCTGAGCGCAATACCGTTGGCCACTGTGCCAAGCATTCCAATCCAGTCGGCGGCGACCCGTCCAAGCCCGCGCCGTGCTGCGGTCGAACCCCTGAGGATGTTGC
>DATKKY010000260.1:0-14241 GCA_035542695.1 bacterium
AGCCGCCGAAACCGGAGGCGCCGTCGCGCGCCGGCAAAGGCGACGCGCGTGACGTCGGCGGGCTGTGGCAGGAGATAATAGAGAGTTTCCGGGAGAGCAAAGCATCCCTGGCCTCGATCCTCGATCTGTGCGAGCCGCCGGTCTTCGCTGATGGCGTGATATGGCTTGGGCTTCCCAGCGCCTTTCACGAGGGCCAGGTCTTGAGAGGCGACAACCTCAAGATATTGACACAGAAGATACGGGAGCTTACCAATACCTCAGTGATCTTGAGAACCAGGATCGTCAGCGCGAAGGACAAGACGGCTTCCCATCACGAGGCGATCGCGGATAAGCACCCCATCGTACGAGCTCTGATCCAGAATCTCGGGGGCAAGATCGTCGACGTGCGGCCAGCGAAGCAGCAAGGACCGGGAAGCGGCGAGCCCTCTTGAGGAGGTGAAGCGGGGTGTCTAAGAAGATTGGCGACTTCTTGAGGCAGGCTGAGAAGCTGCAGATGGAACTTAAGAAGGCGCAGGATGGACTGGCTGAGCGCACGGTTGAGGCGTCAGCCGGGGGTGGAATGGTCACAGTGGTGGCCAATGGAAAGCAGGAAATCGTCAGCATCAAGATAGATCCCGAAGTGGTCAGCAAAGACGATGTCGAAATGCTTCAGGATTTGATACTTGCAGCTGTGAACGAAGCGCGGGAGAGGGCCCAGGAGCTCGCCATGACCGAGCTCGCGAAGATCACGGGCGGAATGAACCTTCCCGGCTTGATGTAGTGAGGACTGTCTTGCTTGGAAGTTCAGAGAGAATAGAGCGGCTTGTTCAAGAGCTCGCCAAGATGCCCACCATCGGCAGACGCACTGCCGAGCGGATCGCGCTCTACTTGCTTAAAGCCCCAGGCGAAGAAGTAGCCGCCCTGGTTGACGCCATTGTTCAGATGAAGGACCGGGTCAGGTACTGCTCCCGGTGTGGCGCAATCACTGAGGACGATCCTTGCATGATCTGCTTGGACAAGCGGCGGGACCGCTCGGTGATTTGCGTGGTCGAAGAGCCGGGCAACGTGATGGCGATCGAGAAGACCGGCGAGTATCGAGGCCTGTATCACGTACTGCACGGGAGGCTGTCGCCGCTCGATGGCATGGGCCCCGATGATCTGACCATCGACCAGCTGGCGCGCCGAGTGAAGGAGCTGGGTGTCGCCGAGGTGATGATCGCCACTAATCCTAATGTCGAAGGCGAGGCCACATGCAGCTATGTCGCGGCGGTTGTGAAACCGCTGGGCGTGAGGATAACTACCATAGCCCGGGGCGTTCCCATGGGCAGCGATCTTGATCTGGCCGACGAAGTGACGCTGGCCAGAGCTATCCAGGGACGCGCCGAGGTGCGATGAAGGACGAAGGAGGCAAAGATGTCGGAGATGGTTGAGATAAGATGGCACGGCCGGGGCGGGCAGGGTGCAAAGACCGCTGCTTTCCTCTTGGCCGAATCCCTGATCGACCAGGGCAAGTACGCTCAGGGTTTTCCGGACTATGGGCCGGAGCGTATGGGTGCGCCGATCAGGGGGTACAACCGCATCAGCGAGACCCCCGTGGGTTTCCATTGTGATGTGCGGACGCCCGATATCGTGGTGGTCCTCGATCCGACCTTGATCGGGTCGGACGATATCACCGCGGGTCTGGCCGATGACGGTGTGGTGATTGTCAATTCGCCGCTCAGCGCCGAGCAAATCAGGCGCGAGCTCCATCTCCAGGGGCGGCAGGTCTATACGGTCGATGCGACCGGGATCGCGCTCAAGGAGATCGGCAGGCCGATTCCCAACTTGCCGATGATCGGGTCGCTTCTCAAGGTGAGGAAGCTCTCGGATATGGCCAGCATGGAGCGGATTGTGGCCAAGAAGTTTGAGGGTAAGTTCTCTAAGCAAGTGATAGACGGCAACATGAAGGCCATGAAAAGAGGTTATGACGAGATCAAGGGGGAGAAATGAAGAAGAAGGGCTGGAAGGAACTGGCGGTCGGAGGACGAATAGATGTCGCAGGCAACGCCCGCGAGTATGAGACCGGGTCGTGGCGAACCTTCAGGCCTGTCAGAGATGAGGCCAAGTGCACCCACTGCCTGCGATGCTGGATATACTGCCCTGACTCGGCGATCGAGGTCAAGGACGGCAAGGTGGTGGGCATAGACCTGGATCACTGCAAGGGCTGCGGCATTTGCGCCGACGTGTGCCCGCCGAAGGTGCAGGCTATCAAGATGGTGCAGGAAGTTGAACTCAAGGCCAAGGAAGGCAAGTGAGTAGCATCGATTCCGCGACTGAGACGGGTATGATCCCAAGTGAGGAGTGGAAGTAATGAAGAGCGTTATGACTAGGACGGTAAAGGCTCTGACGGGCAATGACGCCGTCGCTGAGGCGATGCGGCAGATCAATCCGGATGTGGTCGCTGCATATCCGATTACGCCTCAGACCGAGCTGATGCACAAGTTCGCCGATTATGTGGCGGACGGCGATGTCAAGACTGAGTTCGTGCTGGTTGAATCGGAGCACAGCGCGATGAGCGCGGCGGTCGGAGCTTCTGCTGCCGGCTCCAGGGTTGTGACGGCGACCTCTGCGAATGGTCTGGCCCTGATGTGGGAGGTGCTGTACATAGCTGCTTCCACGCGCTGCCCTATAGTGATGGCGGACGTCAACAGGGCCTTGAGCGCGCCTATCAACATTCACTGCGATCACAGCGATTCCATGGGTGCCAGGGATGCAGGCTGGATCCATCTGCACTCGGAGAACTCCCAGGAAGCTTATGACAACATGGTCCAGGCCGTTCGCATAGCCGAGAACCGCAATGTGATGCTGCCGGTGATGGTCTGCCTGGACGGTTTCATTCTGAGCCACACCCTGGAACCAGTAGAGATCCTTGACGACAAGAGCGTCCGGGATTTCATCGGCGAGTTCAGGCCGGTCCACAATCTGCTGGACACAGGCAAGGCGATCACCTTTGGTCCACTGGACTTCCATGACTACTACTTCGAGCACAAGATTCCTCAGATTGTGGCCATGAAGAACGCGTTCAAGGTGATAGATGATGTGGCCAAGGAATTCGAGCAGCTCTCGGGGCGGAAATACAGCCACGTGGAGCGCTACCACACCGACGGTGCTGAACGCGTGATCATAGTGCTTGGCTCCACATGTGGCACGGCCAAGATGGTGGTGGACGAACTCAGGGCCAAAGGCGAGAAGGTCGGGCTTCTCAAGATGCGGACCTTCCGGCCTTTCCCCTATGAGGATGTGAGGCAGGCGCTCGCCGGTGCCAAGGCAATAGCAGTGCTTGATAGGTCGCACTCCTTCGGTGCGCAGGGCGGGCCGGTGTCGCTCGAGGTGAGAGCCGCGCTGTACCACCACGCGTCGATTCCTTTGAAGAACTACATCTACGGTCTTGGCGGGCGGGACGTCTCGGGGGACCTGATCGCTCAGGCGTTCGAGGAGTTGAAGGCGATCGCCGCCGGAGGCAAGAGCTCAGACGAAATCGGTTTCCTGGGCGTGAGGGAATAGGAGGCAACAAGTGGCAAGTCCAAAACTGGGTCTCAAGGAACTTTCGAAACGAGAGGATCTTCTCTCTGGCGGACACCGGGCGTGCGCGGGCTGCGCCGCCACGATCATAGTTCGGCAAGTGCTCTTGGCCGCCGGTGCGGATGTGGTAGTGGGCTGCGCTACCGGCTGTCTGGAAGTGGTAACAACCATCTTCCCGTACACCGCTTGGAAGGTACCGTACATTCACAACGCCTTCGAGAACGTCGCTGCTACCGTGAGCGGCGTCGAGGCGTCCTATCGGTCGCTCAAGCGCCAGGGCAAGATAACCAAAGACATGCGGTTCATTGCCTTCGGTGGCGACGGCGGAACCTACGACATTGGCCTTCAGGCGCTGTCGGGTGCAGCCGAGCGAGGCCATCGATTCCTTTACATCTGCTATGACAACCAGGCTTACATGAACACAGGCATCCAGCGCTCCAGCGCCACGCCGATCGGCGCTGCGACTTCGACCTGCCCGGCGGGCGACGAGATCCCCGGCAAGGTTCAGTACAGTAAGGACATGACCAGGATTATGGTGGCCCATCGGATTCCTTATGTGGCGCAGGCATCTCCGAGCAACTGGTCCGACCTCATCGAGAAGGTGCAGAAGGCGCTCGCCAAGAACGGGCCGAGCTTCATCAACATCCTCTCGCCGTGTCATCGCGGCTGGCGCTACCCAATGGAGAAGACCATCGAGATGGCGAGATTGGCCGTGGAGACTTGCGCCTGGCCGCTTTACGAATACGACGAGGGCACTTGGCGGATCACATATATGCCGAAGCAGAAGCTGCCGCTCACCGATTGGACCGGCAAGCAGGGCAGATTCGGTCACCTCAAGGACAAGCCTGAGATACTTCAGCAGAACCAGGCTGAAATTGACAGACGCTGGAACGAGCTTCAGGCCCTTGCGGGGCTCGGCAACCTCTGCGAATCCAAGGCCGAGGGCAAGAGCGCAGCTTGATGAGAACTGTTGCCAGGAGACTGGCAGAAGTGTTCGGCACGGGCTTCTACTCCGGCTACTTCCCAATAGCCCCGGGCACCGTCGG
This sequence comes from bacterium, assembly GCA_035542695.1. GTDB lineage: Bacteria > Arandabacterota > Arandabacteria > Arandabacterales > Arandabacteraceae > DATKKY01. The sequence continues at coordinate 4,587 of DATKKY010000260.1, forward strand.
TAGCGGCGTCGGAGTAGGTATTTATCTGGTTCTACTCAAGGCGGGAGTACTCTCTCCATCGAGCTTGGCCGGCTGGGTCTCCCTGGCGGCTATCGTCTTGGCGGCTGGGTGGGCCTCGGCCTGGCATCTCGAGCGAAGATTCGGCCACGATGACAAGCACATCGTGATCGATGAGATCTGGGGGATGCTGATAGCGGTCGCTCTTCTGCCCGCAAGCGCGCGCTACGTTGTCGGCGGCTTCCTGCTCTTCAGACTCTTCGATATTGTCAAACCCTTCCCCGCACGACGCGTTGAAAGGATTGGCTCAGGTTTGGGCGTGATGCTCGACGATGGCATCGCGGGCATCTATGCCAATCTGGTGCTCCATCTGGCGAAGGCCCTTGTGAGGTAGCCAACCTTGAAAGCTGCCCTGGTGATCATCGGCGACGAGATCCTGAGCGGCCGCAAGCTGGACACCAACTCGTCGCTCCTGGCAACCAGGCTGGGCGAGGCTGGAATCGAAGTCGCGCGGATTGTGGCCGTGGGCGACTACCTTGAGGAGATCGTCGCCGAACTCAGCCGGGTGGTCCGGGAGTACGAGGTGGTGGTCGCGACCGGCGGGCTGGGGCCAACGCACGATGATCTGACTCGCCAGGCGCTTGGCTGCATTACAGGCAAGCAACTGGTGCTTGATGCTCCTACCCTTGGATACATAGAGGAACGCTTCCGGCGGCGCGGGCTCAAAGCACCCGCCGACATCAGGGCGCTCGCCATGGTTCCCGAGGGCTGCCGGGCGATTCCCAATCCGGCGGGCACGGTGCCCGGGCTCGCCATGGAAGTGGGCAAGGCGCTGCTTTACGTCCTCCCGGGTGTCCCGCGAGAGGTTGAAGCCATCTTCGCGGGCGACGTGCTTCGAGAGCTCCACGAGCGTTTTGGAGAAGCCCCGATCAGGACTCGCACCTTGAAAACGGTTGGCATTAGCGAGTCGGACATTTCCACCTTAATCGCCGACCTTATTCCCAACATGGGAGTGCGGCTGGCCTCGCTGCCGGAGGATACCGGAGTGACTCTGGTGCTGACGGCGAACGCCGGGACCGAGGCCAGCGCGCAAGCAGCACTCGACGGAGCGGCAGGCGCGATCGTCGGCCGTCTGGGTCAGCGGGTCTATTCTACGACGGGTGAGGACCTTCACACGGTAGTGGGCAGGCTGCTGCTCGCCACCGGCACAACCATAGCCACTGCCGAGTCATGCACGGGCGGGCTGGTGGTTCATCTCCTGACTGAGGTTCCCGGCATTTCGGCCTGCCTGGACCGCGGCGTCGTGAGTTACAGCAATCGAGCCAAGGTGGAGCTCGTGGGCGTGGCTGAGGACTTGATCGAGCGCCATGGAGCCGTGAGCGAAGAGGTCGCCCGGTCGATGGCTTGCGGTGCGAGAGAGAGGGCAGGAGTGGACTTGGGCATTGCCACCACCGGCATTGCCGGCCCCACCGGGGGCAGCGCGGAGAAGCCAGTGGGCTTGGTCTATCTGGCGCTCGCCCATGCAGGTGGCTGTGAGGTCGCGCGGCACGTGCTCGCTGGTGACCGAGCCCTGATCAAACGCCGGGCGGCTGCCCGCGCGCTTGACATGGCAAGATGCTATCTCCTCAGCCTATCTTGAATTTTCCAGCGAAGGGAGAAGTGACTTGGAAACCTTGCGGACATTCATAGCCGTGCCAGTGAGCGATGAAGTGAGGGCGACGGTCGCAAGTGTTGAGGAGAACCTCAGGCCAATTGGCGCCGACGTCAAGTGGGTTGATCCCCGGAACGTCCACCTGACCCTCAAGTTCCTGGGCAACGTGGATGCCGCGAAACTTGGTGACATCGCCCCCGCCTTGACGAGTGCGCTGGCGGCCACCAATCGAGCGACCATTGAGGTTGCCGGAGCCGGAACCTTCCCGCCAGGCAGGAAGAACGTCCGGGTGATCTGGCTAGGCATAACTGAAGGCAGTGCCGCCCTGGTCGAGATGGCCGGCCTGGTGGACCAGGCGTGTGCTTCGATGGGTTTCGCGCGGGAGGAGAGGCCCTTCTCACCCCATTTGACCATAGGCCGCGTTCGCCGCGAATCGGGCCGGCTGGCAGACCTTGCCCGCGGCGTCAGCGCCGTCCAATTTAATCCCTTGAAAGTGAATATCGATCGGGTTAACCTGATGAGAAGTGAGTTGAGTCCCAAGGGACCTACCTACACGGTGCTGGACTCATTCGCTCTCAGCGAGAGCGGAAAGGGGGGTGGGGTATGGATCTGAAGGAGAAGACCGGCGGTGGGGTGGATAGAATGGCTGACAAGTCCAAGCCCAAGGAAAAGGCCATCGAGTTTGCGATAACTCAGATCGAGAGGCAGTTTGGGAAAGGTTCGATCATGCGGTTAGGGGAGGGGCCGACATCCGAAGAGATCGGAGTGATCTCGACGGGATCGCTCGGGCTTGACCACGCTCTTGGTCTCGGCGGAGTTCCCCGGGGTAGGGTGGTCGAGGTCTTTGGCCCGGAGTCATCGGGCAAGACGACGCTGGTGCTCCAGATAATCGCGAATGCGCAGAAGACGGGCGGCCTGGCCGCATTCATCGACGCTGAGCATGCGCTCGATCCGACCTACGCGGGGAAACTAGGCGTGGACATCAATAATCTGCTGGTTTCCCAGCCCGACACTGGCGAGCAGGCCCTGGAGATAACCGACATGTTGGTGCGGAGTGGGGCTCTGGACGTGGTTGCCATCGACTCGGTCGCGGCGCTGGTACCCAGGGCTGAGATTGACGGTGAGATGGGCGAGTCCCAGATAGGACTGCAGGCCAGGCTGATGTCGCAGGCCTTGAGGAAGTTGACCGGCAGCATAAGCAAGTCGCGAACCTGCGTGGTCTTCGTCAACCAGATCAGAATGAACATCGGGGTGATGTTCGGCAATCCCGAAACCACCTCTGGTGGTCGGGCCCTCAAGTTCTACTCGTCTGTCAGATTGGACATAAGACGGATCGGCTCGATAAAGGACGGCGAGCAGGTGGTCGGCAACCGCACCAAAGTCAAGGTCGTCAAGAACAAGGTTGCGCCTCCCTTCAGAGATGCCGAGTTCGACATTCTCTACGGTGAGGGCATATCCTACCACGGCGAGTTGGTTGACCTTGGAGTCAGTCTCAATCTGATTGATAAGACCGGCACGTGGTTCGCATTCGGCAAGGACAAGCTGGGGCAGGGACGGGACAACGCCAGGAAGTACCTCAAGGAGAATCCCGACGTCGCGGCCGGGCTGGACGCCAAGATAAGGGAGGCCTTGGGGATGAGGCCGGCGAAGCCTGCTGAGGCATCGGCCGAGCCTCCCCCGGTGTTGGACGAAACGATCCGCAAGAAGCTCAAGCCGGGTGAACGAAAGGACTAGAGAGTCTTTGGGCAGACATGATCGACTCTGAGGTGCCACCCACGATTTCGGCCCTGGAGAAGGTACCCCGCAAGAAGGAATACTTGATAAGGCTCTCCGACGGCGATCAGATCACGGTGATGGATGAGCACCTGTCCAAGTTCTCACTTGCGGCGGGTGTCGAGATCGGCCCGGAGCTCCGGGGTGAGTTAGAGCGCGCCTACGAGCGCGCCAAAGCGAGGCTGGCCGCCCTGAGGCTGCTCCGGGTCCGGCCACGCACCGAAGGTGAACTCCGTCGAGCCCTCATTTTGAGGGCCTTCAGCGGGCAAGCCGTGGCGGGCGTGCTTCGCGATCTGGCGGCTCAGGGCATGGTTGATGATCGCTTGTTTGCCCGGCTGTGGGTTGTCGAGCGGGCGGGGAAGGGGATCGGCCGGAGGCGTATTCTCTCGGAGCTCAAGACCAAGCATGTGGACGAAGCCACTGCCCTCGAGGAGATTGAGGCCAATTACGGGTCAGACGATGAAATTGAGAACGCCCGGAGAGTGGCCGCCAATCGGGCCCGCAGGATGGCGTCGCTCGGCCGGCAGAAGCTGGAACAGCGGGTTTACGGGTATCTGGTGAGGCAGGGATTCAGCTCAGACATCGCCAGGGAGGCCACGCGCCATGCGCTCGGCTCCCAGGGCCAGAAGGGTGACCAATGAAGTCGGACGAGTTGAGACACGCTTTCCTGGAGTACTTCCGCAGCCGGGGCCACACGCTTGTGCCCAGCTCATCGCTTGTGCCTGAGATAGATCCGACCCTGCTCTTCACCATAGCCGGCATGGTCCAGTTCAAGCAGTACTATGCCTCAAGCGGGGCGATCCCGTTCTCGCGGGCCGCCACTGTCCAGAAGTGCTTGAGGGCCACCGACCTTGAAGAGGTGGGCCGAACCGTTAAGCACCACACCTTCTTCGAGATGCTCGGCAACTTCTCCTTCGGCGACTATTTCAAGCAGGAGGCGATTGAGTGGGGCTGGGACTTCCTGACCAAGGTGGTCGGCGTACCGGAGGCCCCGCTCCACGTGACCGTCTATCTGGACGACGATGAGAGTGAGATTCTGTGGAAGACCCGCATTGGGGTGCCGATGGAGAAGATCCATCGTCTGGGCAAGGAAACCAACTTCTGGGGCCCCGCAGGTGCGACGGGTGCTTGCGGTCCGTGCTCCGAGATACATTACGATCGGGGCAAGCAATTTGGCTGCGGCAAGCCTGACTGCTCGCCCGCTTGCTCATGCGACCGGTTCGTCGAGGTTTGGAATCTCGTATTTCCGCAGTTCTTCATGGCGAGCGACGGCCAACTGCGTCCTTTGGAGCGCAGGGGCGTCGATACCGGCATGGGCCTCGAGCGCCTGACCATGGTCTCCCAGGGCGTCACCTCGACCTTCGGCACCGATCTCTTCAAGCCAATCTTGAACTTCATCGCCGATGCGACCGGTGCAGACGTCCAGGATGAGACCCATCGGACCAGCATGCGGGTGATCGCCGATCATGCCAGGGCCCTATGTTTTGCTATCAGCGAAGGCGTGCTGCCTTCCAACGAGGGCCGGGGCTACGTGATTAGGCGCATCCTCCGGCGCGCGGTGGTGAAGGCCCTGGACCTGGGTGTGGAGGAAGCCTTCATCTACAAGGTCGCCGGGGCTGTGATCGATGTGATGCACAAGCCTTACCCGGAGCTCGCTGGGCAGCGCGAGAAGATCGCGATCATAATCAAGACCGACGAAGAGCGGTTCCAGCGCACGCTTGCCCGCGGCATGGCGATCTTCAAGGACCTGGTCGGCAAGCTGGAGCCGGGTGGCGCCAGAACGCTGGCCGGCGGCGACGTTTTCGCGCTGTACGACACCTACGGTTTTCCGGTCGAGATAACCCGCGAGCTCGCAGGGACCCATGGGGTTGATATCGATCTCAAGGGTTTTGAGGCAGCGATGGAAGAGCAGCGTGAGCGGGCTCGACAGACGAGCAAGATCGGCAAGGAAGCGGAAGGGGCTCAGGGGACCGACGATGCGACCCATGCCGCGGCCAGCTTCGTCGGCTACGATACCTTCGAAGTGCCGACTGTGATTTCGGCCCTGACTGTCAAGGGTAGCAAGGTTGAGCGGGTTGGGCCCGGGGTCGAGGCATATGTTGAGCTGGAGCGTACGCCCTTCTACCCTGAGGGCGGAGGCCAGGTCGGAGACGTCGGGATGCTTCTTGCCAGCTCAGGCCGTGCGGTGGTGAGCGAAGTCAGGTGGCTGGCCGGGCGCAGGATCGGCCACAAGGTGAGTGTGGAGAACGGCGAGCTGGCCCTTGGTGATGGCGTGGTCGCCAAGATCGACCTTGAAAGACGTAAGGCCACTCAGCGGAACCACACGGCAACCCATCTCTTGCATGCGGCGCTCCGGTCGATTTTGGGAAGCCACGTCCGCCAGTCGGGCTCGCTGGTCACCCCCGAGAGGCTGCGTTTTGACTTCACTCATTACGAACCGCTCTCGGAAGATGATATCCGCGCGGTGGAGGACATGGTCAACGCCAGAATCCTCGATGACCTCCCGGTCCGAACCTCAATGGAAGCCTTCGAGCAGGCCAAAGCCAGGGGTGCTATGGCCCTCTTCGGCGAGAAGTATGGTGAAGAGGTGCGCATGGTCGAAATCCAGAACGCCAGCTGCGAGCTGTGCGGGGGTACCCACGCCGCATCCACCGGGGAGATTGGCAGCTTCAGAGTGCTTTGGGAATCTGGGATTGCCGCTGGGACACGCCGGATCGAAGCGGTCACCGGCCAGGTTTCCGTTGAGCTCGGACGCCAGGCCGGGAAGGAGCTGGAGCGGTTGGCCTCCCTGCTCGAGGTCTCGCCCCATGATCTCGAGGGTGGCGCCCGCAAGATGGTGGAGCGGCTGAAGTCGCTGGAGAAAGAGCTCGGCGAGCTCCGCCAGCGTGTAGCAGGCTCTGAGGTGGACGATATCGCGAAGAACTTGCGGGAGGTCGCCGGCGTGAGGGTGGTGGCGGCGCGAGTCACAGCACCGGACCTCGAGGTCCTGAAACACCTATCGGACAGGCTTCAGGAGCGCTTGGGAGACGGAGTGGTGTGCCTGGGCGCGGTGGTGGATGGCAGGGTTGCCATAGTGGTCAGCGTCGGCCCGGGACTGGTCAAGGAGCGCGGCTTGAGCGCCTCGCCAGTCGCCAAGAAGCTGGGCGAGCTGGTGGGGGGACGCGGCGGTGGCAAGGCCACGTTTGCTCAGGCTGGGGGCAAGGACCTAGACAAGTTGGACGAAGCCCTTGGACGTTGCTACGAGGTGATCGCCGATCTTGCCAAATAGGGCGGCTGAGGAGCCATATCTTTCGGTTCCGTGCCAGGACCATTGTGGGGTCTGTAGCGCCGTGTGCCCGGCTCTGGCGATCAAGTGCAGCTACGATCAGGTAGTCATAGATAGAGCGGCTTGTACCGAGTGCTTGGTATGCGTCTCGATGTGCCCGGTGGATCGCCTTGGCAAAGACACGTTCGTGTGATCGAGATGTCGTGGTGGTCGGTGGCGGGGTCTCCGGCATTTGGGCGGCAATCGCCGCAGCCCGGGCGGGAGCGCGCGTGGGCCTGGTCGAGCGAAACGCGCGGCCCGGCGAGCATATCATCTGCGCCGAGGGCGTGAGCGCCGATCCTCTGGCCCGGTTTGTCAAGCCGAAGCCGGAGTGGGTGGCGTGCACCATAGACCGGGTGTGTCTGGTTCCGCCCTTCGGCGAGACCGTGGAGGTGGTCGAGCCCGGCACAGGCTTGGTTCTCCACAAGGACCTTTTCCTCCGCGGACTGGCAGAATTGGCGATCTCGGAGGGCGCGCAAATGCATCTCGGGTCGGAAGCGACGAACGTCGGCCCTCTGGCCTCTGGTGACCTGGAGGTGACTGTGACGTCCAGGTCCGGGACCGCCCAGCGCACGGTCCGCTGCGGGGCGGTCGTGGCAGCGGACGGGTTGGAGTGCCGGATCGGCCGCCAGCTCGGGCTGGCGGGAACGCTCCGTCCGGCTGGGGTCTTCCTGTGCGCGCAGTACAGCGTTTCTCCAATAGATGTGGATCCTCACGCGATCGAGTTTCATTTTGGCTCCGAGGTCGCTCCTGGCGGATACGCCTGGGTTTTTCCTAAGGGAGAGTCAACCGCTAATCTTGGGGTCGGCGTCACCGCCAAAGCGAGCACCCGAGGAAGGTCCGTGAAGGCCCCGAGTCCGATGGAGTGGCTCGCCAGGTTTCGGGACCGGCGCGCGCCCGCATCGGAGGTGCTCCGCCGGATTGTGGGGGGCGTGCCCGCGGAACGGGAGCCGTACAAAGGCTGCGGGCGCGGGATCTTCCTGGCCGGTGACGCCGCCCGGGTGGCCGATCCAGCAACCGGCGCTGGCATAGTGCCTGGTATGGCATCGGGCGAGATAAGCGGGCGCTTCGCGGCGCGATATGCCACCGGCTCGGAGGCTCCACAGCGCCTGGAGAAGGAGTTTGCTCGCGCGATGAGGGCCGAATTCCGGGATCGGAAATTCCGTTGGGCAGCCCGCCAAGCCCTGGTCAGCATGAACGACGGCGACCTCGCGCGGATGGTCGCCCTCGTAGGCGACTACACTTCCAAGGGGGCGTCGCTCCGGAGCGGACCGGGCCCCATACTCAAATTCATGGCCAAATCAATGCCGACTGCCTTCCGGCTGGCCAGGCATCTGGTAGCTGGATGAGCCGCAGGCCCGTGTGAGGGGAGAGCGACATGGCTGGTACGTACGAGAAGATGCTGGAGGTCGCCAAGGCTAAGGGGGCCGGCTACATAGTTCTGCTTGACCCCGACAAGGCGCCTGCCGCCGAAGTCGCCGAGCAGGCCCGGATCGCCGGCCAGCACGCCGACTTCATCTTTGTCGGTGGCAGCATCTGTGTGCGCCATGATTTCCAGGAGGCGGTCAAGGCCATCAAGACCAAGGCTGGCGTGCCCGTGGTGATCTTCCCGGGAGATGCCACGCAGGTGTCGGGCCAGGCTGATGCCCTGCTCTTCCTGAGCTTGGTCAGTAGCCGAAACGCTGATCTCTTGATAGGCGAGCACGTCAAGGCTGCGCCAGCTGTCAAGCGGCACGGTCTCGAGGTGATTCCGGTCGCCTATATGCTAGTTGAATCCGGCCGGACCACTTCAGTACAATTCATAAGCCAATCGCTGGCGATTCCGAAGGACAAGCCGGAGATCGCCATCGCCCACGCCCTGGCGGGCGAGTATCTCGGCATGAAGCTGGTTTTTCTCGAAGCGGGAAGCGGCGCCAAGGAGCACGTGCCGCTGGAGATGATAGAGGCGGTGAGCTGCTATGTCTCGGTGCCGGTGGTGGTGGGTGGTGGCATAAGGCATCCGGAGGACGCCCACGAAATCGTGCGGCGCGGCGCCAAGTTCGTGGTGACGGGTGACGTGATAGAGAAGAGCGGCAGTGTTGCGCTCTTGCGGGATTTTGCCGAGGCGATCCATGGAGCGTGACCAGCTGCTCCTCGGACCGCTACCAGTAAGGAGGCGATTACTACGAAGGCTGTGATCTTAAGCGGCGGCAAGGGCACCAGGCTGAGACCCATCACTCATACCAGTGCCAAGCAGCTGGTGCCGATCGCCAACAAGCCTATCCTCTTCTATGGGATCGAAGCCATACGGGATGCGGGCATCACGGACATCGGCATCATAGTCGGCGATACCGCCAGCGAGATTGAGGCAGCGGTCGGAGATGGCAGCAAGTTCGGGGTCAGGGTCACTTACATCCAGCAGGATGCTCCGCTGGGGCTCGCCCATGCCGTGAAAACTGCCAAGGGCTTTGTCGGCCGCGACCGCTTCGTGGTCTATCTCGGCGACAACCTGATCACGGAAGGGGTCAAGGAGTTTGTGGAGAGGTTCGCCGAGCGAGGTCCCAATTGCCAGATTCTCTTGGCTCACGTTCCCAACCCCCAGGATTTTGGCGTGGCCGAGCTCAGCGGGGATCGCGTGGTCAGGCTCGTGGAGAAACCCCGCGAGCCCAAGACTGATCTGGCTTTGGTCGGCGTCTATATGTTCGACGAGACGGTCTTCGCGGCGGCCGATGCCATAAAGCCTTCGTGGCGAAACGAGCTTGAGATCACAGATGCGATCCAGTACCTGATCGACCAGGGGCGCGACGTCCAGTTCCAGATTATCAGCGGCTGGTGGAAGGACACCGGCAAGCTGGAGGACATCCTCGAGGCCAACGGCATGCTGCTGGGGCGGCTGGTGACCCGCGTAGATGGGCAGGTGGACGACCGTTCCAAGCTGGATGGGACCGTGG
>DATKKY010000261.1:0-6200 GCA_035542695.1 bacterium
CAACGTGCCCATACTCAAGTCCGAGGCGGACGAGACCGAGGAAGACCCCTTCCGCTTCTCGCTGGGCATAGCCCCAAGGATGTACTCCCCCTATTACGATGCCGACGACATTGACTACTTCCTGCGGATTGCCCTGCCTCATTACCCCGACGCGCCGTCGATTTACGGCACTCCCGATCTCTATATCGATTCGCTGCGAGTGGAACCCGCGGAAGCGGAGGACATATCGGCGATAGCAAGGGCGGAGCTGGAGGCGGACATGCCGACCATATTCGCCAGGACCATGGCCCGAGCGCTAGTAAAGTACCAGCTCACCAGGGCGGCAAAGCACCGATGGGGATGGGGTCTCGGCAGACTAGTGAACTTCGCTACCGCAGCGACCGAGCAGGCTGACTTGCGTGGGTGGCTTTCGCTGCCGCGCGCCATCTACGTCGCCACTATCTACGCCAAGCCAGGCCTCCATACACTGGCAGTGTCGCCACCACGCGGCCGACCAGAAACGGGCCGAGCGGACTTCCAGGAAATCCAGATCGATGCCCAGTCGGGAGCAACCAGTTTCGCCCGCTTCCGTCAGTACTAGACCCCGCCAGTAGCAGGGCCCGCCGCCGGCGATCTCGTCCAGACCCGAGTGTTGAGGTTCAGATCATCCACGATGCCGAGCGCCAGCTCCAGGTCTTCGAAGCAGCCCTCGACAACTTTGAAATCGGTTAGGCGCGAGAAGACCGTCGGCTGGAACAGCGCCTTGCGGTAGGGGACCGCCACAAAGACTTGGGAACCCACGAAGGAGAGATACACCGGCCGGTTGGTCTTCTTGCGAAAAGCCACAATCCGCTCCATCAGGCTGGTGGAGAGCACGTACCGCGACTCGATCTGGTCGTCCCCGTAAACCACGAACAGCTTCTCGAACTCCGGGTCCTCCAGCTTAACGAGCTCGCCCCTCGACTTGTTCAGTGACTGCAGAGCCGCGCCGAAGTGACCGAACAGCTTCTCGGCCGTGTCGGGCAGGACCACCGTCTTTCCGTAGAACTTCTTGTTGAAGTCGGCCGCGAAGAAGAGGCCCTTGAAGATGGTGTGCCACTTCCGCCTGCTTCCCCGGGAGCTGTAGGTCTCCTCTTTGTACTCCGCATGGAGCCCGGAGAATTCTATGCGGGTCTCGCCGATCTTGCCGAAGACGTGATCGTCGCCACGCAATCGGTCGGGGTTCCGCTCGAAGATGCGACTGGATACGAATACTACCCGGTCCACGAGACCGTTGGGCTCATATTGGAGACCGGGGTCCAGAAAGCTAACAATCTTGCCCACGATGCCCGTTTTGAACTGGAAAACATAGTCGCTTGTCAGGTAGCGATACAAAAAAGAGCCGATGCCGAGGCACATCGTGGCGGCCACTACGATGAACCACCCAAAACCCCGCCAGACGATGTCAACGGCAGCCGCCGTGGCGAAGATCGCTCCGAGCACCGCTATCAGGATTATCACTCGGCGCATGACCGCTTTCCGAACAACTTCAAGCCGCTTGAGCTCTTTCACCAAATCGGTGGCGTAGAAATGAGCGAAATCGGAGAGGCTTCTTTCCGGCATCGATGTGTCCCGCGGCTATTGGCGCTTGAACATCTTGGCCACGTCAACGGGCTCGCGCGCCTCCGGTGCTATCTCGAACACCGCTTTGCGTTTGTAGTTCATAATCTGGGCCATCATGTTGGTCGGGAACATCTCCACGGCATTGTTGTAATCGGTCACGGCGGCATTGTATGCCCGGCGCGCCGCTGAGATCTGTTCCTCGATTTCGTTCAGGGATGACTGGAGCTGCAGGAAGTTCTGATTGGCCTTGAGGTCCGGGTAGTTCTCGACGGCGACCATGATACCGCGCAGGGCCTGAGATATCTCGCGGTCGATCTGGATCTTCTCATCATCGGTCGCCTTGCCGGAGATCGCTCGGGCCCGGAGCTCGGTTACTTTGGAGAGGACCTCTTTCTCGTATTGCATGTAGGTCTGAGCGGTGGCGACAAGATTGGGAATGAGATCATATCTCTTCCGGAGAAGAGCATCGACCGTCCCGAAGACATTGATCACCTGGTTCTTCTTGCCGACGAGGCTGTTGTACAGCCCGGCGATCAGGATGGCAATCACCACGATTACCGCAAGCACTATCCCCGCACCCAACATGCTGCTCCTCCTTTCAGAGCTGGATCACAACTGGTGCCGGCCGCTACTTCGCGGCCCGCGCCAGCCTTACAAATGTATCGACATCAGCCAAGGTCCGGGCGACGGCATCCTTCCAGAAGGCCGGCTTCCTCAAGTCCACGCCCAGGTGCTTCTTGGCCACTCCCTCAGTAGTCATGAGAGGAGTATCTGCGAGCAACCTCCGGTAGGCCTTCGCGAAAGATGGTCCTTCCTTCCTGGCATGGTCATAGATGCCGCCTGCAAACAGGTGCCCAAACGTGTACGGGAAGTTGTAGAACGGGACTCCCGACTCCGAGAAGTGCAGTTTGGACGCCCAGAAGAGAGGATGGTAGCCATCATCGGCCAGGATATCCCCAAAGGCGGTTTTCTGAGCTTCGACCATCAGCTCGCAAAGCCGTTCCTTGGGGACCGGCCCCCGCATGCGCTCGTCGTGGAACCTGGTGTCGAAGATATACCTGCACCGGATATCGCACAGCATGATCAACGTGTCCTGGAGTTTCTTGTCAAGCAGCGAGAGCATCTCCTGCTTGCCTGAGGCGGCCGCCAGGGCAGCGTCAGTGACCACCAATTCGTTGAAGGTGGAGGCTGTCTCGGCGAGGTTCATTGGGTAGTGCCGTGCAAAGTGCGGGTAGTCCTTCAGGACCCAGCTGTGATAGGCGTGGCCCAACTCGTGCGCCAGCGTCATCATCTCGCCATAGTTGCCGGAGTAAGTCATGAAGATGCGCGACTGCTTGGCGACGGCAAGCCCTGTGCAGAAGCCTCCCCCGGACTTCCCGGGCCGGTCCTCGGCCTCAATCCAGCGGCTCTTGATCGCCATGCCGGCGAACTGGCCCAGGTCCGCCGAGAAGGACGTCAGGTGTTCGAGAATGAAATCGCAGGCTTCATCATAGGTGTAAGTCTTCTCGATCCTGCCCAGAGGGGCAACCATGTCATACCAGCGGAACTTGTCGATCCCCAGGATCTTCTTCTTGGCAGCGACATATGCGGCGACGCGGCTGCGTCCCTGCGCCACTGCGTCCCACATCGCATCTATGGTCTCCCGTTTCACCCGCCCCATCTGAAGGGCCTCGGTCAGCGGAGAGCGCCACCCCCGTTCCTTGTAAAGACTCAGGCGGAAGCCGACCAGCGAATTGAGCTCCATAGCCGCCAGGTCCTCGGTCGATTTCCAGGCGCCCGAGATCTTATCGAAGGCCTGCTTCCGGATCCCGCGACTGGGCGAGCTCAGCTTGTTGGCCATCTGCCCCAGCGACAGGTTCCGTTTCTTGCCGCCTTCGACGAACTCGGCTCTCAGGTCACCGTAGATCTTGGTGTAAAGCCGGTTCCACGCATGGTACCCATTGACCGCCAGCTCCGCGGCCAGCTTTTCCATCTTGGGCTCCATCTTGAGCCGGGCGATGTCGCGCATCTCGCTGAGATAGAACCTCGCGAGCTCCAGCCGCCGGTCAGCGAGCAATTGCTTCCAAGTGCTGTCCTCCACGCTCATCGCGAATTCCTCGAGCCCAGTCTTTATAGCCTCCCAGGTCGCTCCCATCGCGGAGACTTGCTCATAGATGGTCATGGCCCTGGTATCATTTACATTCTGCGCGATCAGGCAGTAGGCGAAGCTGTCAGCGTGGCCGAGCCGCTGCCCAACGTTCTGGAAGAAGGTTATGAAACTCACCCATCGGCCGAGTCCCTTCCGGTCCGGCCGCTTGGGGAGCCCCGCCAGAGTCTTCTTGGCCTTCTCGAGGTCGCGGGCGATGCCAGCCCGAAAGGCGTCAAACTCCTTTGAGGCTGATCCTCCAGGAAAGATAGAGTCGAGATCCCAGGTAAGCTTGCTGACCCTACGCCCCCCTCCACCAGCTCGACCAGCCCCAACACCCTTGCCACCACCCCTGGCCTTGGCCCTTCCCCTCGCCTTCGCCCTGCCCGGCCTGCCGGCATAGGCACGCACCAGGTTGATTTCCATACGACGCTCCTTTCTAGTCACGGTTTCAATTGGCGCCAATTATACACTCTCCTCCCCGAGATGAGAAGTGCCCTCTGAGGGGCACGGCCACCATTATCTCTTACGCCCGGCGCTATATCAAAACTGCTTGACAGCAAAGAAATCCTTTGATAGAATAGTCTACAAAGTCGATATAGTTAGTAGACAATGCGAGGCACCAGGGCCCAATGAGGATCTCAAGAAAAGGTGAATACGCGCTCCGGGCGATGTCCTACCTTGCTCTGAACTACGGGCAGGGCCCGGTCCCCATCCACCAGATAGCGGCGCGCGAGAAGATACCGCAGAAGTTCCTCGAGCAGATCCTGCTCCAGCTCAAGCGCTCCGGTCTCCTCGAGAGCAAACGCGGCATCCGCGGCGGCTACAGCCTTCTCAAGGATCCCAAGAGGGTCTCCCTCGCTCGGATCATCCGGGAGATCGACGGGCCTCTCGCCCCACTCGGCTGCGTCAGCAAGTGGGCGCACGTCAGATGCCCCGACGAGAAGAGATGCGGGCTCAGAAGGGTGATGCTCGGGGTCCGCAACCTGGTTGCTGAGAAACTCGAGGGCATCACGCTTGAGGACGCTTGTCGGAGAAGCGGGATATGATCGGTTTTGTTTGGAGGGAAACTCGACTATGTTGATAGGGAATATCGTGTTTCCAAAGGCCAAGGAGGGAAAGGACTGGAACGCGGCAGGGCCGGGTTCCTGAGAGGAGGAGGTTTGGTTATGGGCAGGTTGCTAGGCAGCTTGTTGGTGGTGAGCTTGCTGGTGTCGCTGGGCTTGGCCCCGGTGATGGCGGAGAACCCACCTCCGCCTGCAAAGTCCCAGGCCCCCGTTAAGAACCTCGAGGGTACGGTGAGTGTCTCGGGCGCATGGGCGCTTTATCCCATGACGGTCAAGTGGGCAGAGGAATTCCAGAAGATCTACCCTAAGGTCAAGATAGACGTGTCGGCCGGAGGGGCTGGCAAGGGCATGGCGGACGCACTGGCCGGCGTTGTGGACATCGGCATGGTCTCCCGCGCCGTCTACCCAGCCGAAATCGAGAAGGGCGCCTGGTGGATAGCGGTCACCAAGGATGCCGTGGTCCCCACCATCAATGCGAAGAACCCGTTCCTTAAGGATCTGGCCGCCAAGGGTGTCAAGCATGACGCCTTCGTCGACATCTGGATCACCGACAAGGTCAAGACTTGGGGCGATGTGCTTGGCACTACGGCCAAGGAACCCGTCCACGTGTACACCCGTTCCGATGCCTGCGGGGCTGCCGATACCTGGGCCGGCTATATGGGCAAGAAGCAGGATGACCTGCACGGGGTAGGCGTGTATGGCGACCCGGGCCTGACCGAGGCCGTCAAGAAGGACAACCTCGGGATTGGATACAACAACATAGGCTACGCCTATGATGGTAAGACCAAGAAACCGCTCGACGGCATCGCGATCCTGCCGATTGACGTCAACGGCAACGGCGTCATCGACAAGGAAGAGAACTGCTACGCGACCCGCGACGACATCGTCAAGGCAATAGATGAGGGCCGCTATCCGTCGCCGCCTGCCAGGGATCTGCACTTCGTTACCAAGGGCAACCCGACCCGCGAGGTGGTGCGGGAATTCATGAAGTGGGTGCTGACCGACGGGCAGAAGTTCGTGCCGGATGCCGGTTACATCAATCTGACCCCGGCCAAGCTCAAGGCCCAGATGGACAAGCTCGAGGGCAAGGTCGAGGCAACACCCGAAACCAAACCCCAAGCGAAACCTGAGACCAAGACCGGTAACACGGCCCCGGCCAAGCCGCAGGGTTCTCAGTCAGGCAAGTAGGCCCGGCAGGTAGGCTGAGGTCAAACTGCCGAGTAGACCATGGGTAAATGGCGCCGGAAGGTCGCTCCGGGGTGAGTATTGCCGGGGCGGCCTGCCTGCGTCCAGAAATCACCAGAAATCAGTGGTGCCCGGGCAACTCCCGGCCGATTGCATTTAAGTACGACCGGCAGGAGCTGATGCATGCCACCTAGATGGAGACTGCTGAAGGACAGGATTGCGGACAAGATGATGCTTGTCCT
>DATKKY010000262.1:0-6852 GCA_035542695.1 bacterium
AGGCACTTCTCGCCAGGAGCGAGCACGCCCTGGTGAGCGCCCAAGCAAGGTCCGCAGCCGGGCGGCAGAACCATGGCGCCGGCCTCGACCAGGGTGGCAATCGTGCCGTCCTCGGTGGCGGCGATCATGATTTCGCGACTCGCCGGGAGCACGATCAGCCGGGAGCCGGCGGCGACCCGCTTGCCCTTCAAGATAGCGGCAGCGGCCCTCAAGTCGCCCAGCCTGCCGTTGGTGCAAGTACCGATCAGGAACTCGTTGATCGGGACATCCTTCAAGTCCCGGGCCGGGGCCACGTTGTCAACCGTGTGCGGCTTGGCCACGACCGGCACGATCTTGGTGAGGTCGTAGTGCAAAGTCTTGAGATAGGATGCATCCTTGTCCGCCCAGACCGCTTTCCAGCCCTTGGCCACACCAGCATGCTTGAGATATGCCTTGGTCAAGTCGTCAACCGGGAAGACCGCGATCTTGGCACCCATCTCGACGCCCATGTTGGCAATCGTGATCCGGTCTTCCATGGTGAGCGATCCAACCGCGCCGTGGAATTCCACTGCGAGGTAGTTGGCGCCGTCAGCGCCGATATCGCCGATGATCGTGAGGATCAGGTCCTTGGCGGAGGCTGGCGGTATCAGGCGGCCGGCCAGTTCGATCTTGATCGAGTGCGGCACCTTGAGCCAGGTCTTGCCCGTCAGAAGGATCGCTGCTGCTTCAGTCCGATCGATACCGGTTGCGAAACTGCCGACCGCGCCGTAGGTGCAGGTGTGGGAATCGCTTCCGACCACCAATGAGCCCGGCACAGCGAGGCCCTTGGCGATCATGATCTCGTGGCAGATGCCCTCGCCCATTTCGAAGAAGTGTTTGACGGCGAACTTGGCGACGAATTCGCGAATCTTCTTGTGGCTGGTGGCCGTCTTTTCGTTGGCCGCTGGGATGACGTGATCCAGGACGATCACGGGCACCTTGGGGTCAGCCAGCCCGAACTTTTCGAGATCGGCATTGACTTTGGAAACGATTGGAGCCGCGTTGTCGTGCATCAAGAGGTGATCGGGCCTCACGGTCACGATCTGGCCCGGCTCGACCGTCCGGTTACCGCTCTTTTCAGCTAGTACCTTCTGCGCAAACGTTGAACCCATAGGTCTCCCTCTTCCTCTTACTCGTTGCTACTTATTTAGCAAGCCACCGCGCTTGTAGATTTGGAGCTGCACATCCGAGAAGGGGGCGACCTTGGCCGTGGGTCCTCCCGGCTCCTTGGTCACTTCACCCTTCAGGAAATCCACCGTCACCGTGTCGCCATCCTTCAAGCCGAGAGAAGCGACACTGCCTTCCACAATGGGGAGGCCGGCATTGATGGCGTTCCGCTCGTAGATGGCGCCGAAGGACTCGCCGATCACGGCCTGGATCCCCAGGCTGGCGAAGCAATCGACGGCGTGCTGGCGCGATGAACCGCAGCCGAAGTTCTTGCCCACGACGACGATGTCGCCCGGCTTGGCGCGTTCCGGGAAGTCCTTCCAACCTTCGAGATTGCCGAAGCAGTACTTGGCCATTTCCTTGACGTCGGTGACGGCCAGATGCTTGTTGTGATAGATCATATCGGTGTCGATGTTGTTCTTGCCGACCACCCACACGCGACCGGTCACTTTGAGCGGCGCGGCGGCTGCGCCAGGTGCGCCGGCCTTGGCTCCCGCCCCCGTCCCGGCTCCCACTCCTGCGCCGGCTTTAGGTCTCGCCCCCACCGCAACTCCAGCCCCGGCCCCCGCCGCCCCTTCCCTCGCGGCCCGGGGCTCGATCCTGGCATCAATCTCCGCCGGCGCGACGATCATGCCGCGCACCGCCGACGCCGCTGCGACAGCCGGCGATGCCAGATAGACTTCACCCTGACCCTGCTTGCCCGGGAAATTGCGGTTGCCCGTGCTCACCGTGACTTCGCCCGGGCCGTTCATACCGATCTGCCCGGCAGCGCAGCCCGCGCAACCGGCATTGCCCACCAGGGCGCCGGCCTCCTTGAAGATCTGGAAGAGCCCCTCCTTGCAGCATCTCTTCCAGATCCTGTCGGTCGAGGGGACAATCTTCAAGACGATGCCAGGAGCCACGTGCCGGCCTGTCAAGACGTCGGCAGCAGCCAGTATGTCCTCGAAGCGGCCGTTAGTGCACGATCCGATGAAGGCCGAGTGAATCTTGGTGCCCTGGGCCTCGCTCACCGGAACCACGTTCTCGGGGTTCCCGGGGAGCGCCACCAGGGGCTTCATCCCGGTCAGATCGATCTTGATGTCGCGCTCGTACCGCGCATCCTTATCCGCGCTGAGCGGTTGGTAGTCCTTGCCCGTGATCTGCTTGAGCTCTCGAAGCACACCAGGCGACGGCGGGAAGAAGATGATAATTGCGCCCATCTCGGTTGCCATGGATGAGAGCGTGATGCGCTCGGCCAGCGTCATGGCCTCGGCCACACTACCATAAACTTCCGCCGCGACACCCAGGAGCCCGCTCGCCCCCGTCACTTTGAGCAGCGCCAGTGTGATGTCCTTAGCCGTAATGTCCGCCCCGCGCTTACCCTCAATCCAAATCCGCACCGTTGGCGGCACCTTGAACCACACCCTGCCCGCGGCGAACGCGGCGGCGATGTCCTGGTCGCCCATGCCCTGGCCGAAGGCACCGATCGCCCCTACGATGTTGGCATGCGAGTCGGTCGAGACTATGGTCGAGCCTGGCCCAATCAGCCCCTCGTCAATTGCGATGTGAGTGCCGATCCCTTCGGTGATGTCATAGACCTTGATGCCGTGCCGAGCTGCGAAGAGCCTGATCTTTTGCTGATTGGCGGCGTACTTCTGATCCGAGCCCGTGGGATTGCAGTCAAAGGTGAAGAAGGTCACCTTGGGGTCGGCCACCCCCAGGCCGTGATCCTCCATGTGCTTCACAACGTTGGCGCCGCCGAAGTCCCGGGCCACTCGCACATCGATGGCGACATCTACAATATCGCCCGGCTTGGGCTGGCGACCCGAGTGGGCCGCCATTATCTTCTCGATCATAGTCTGTCCCATAGAACCTCCCGCGGCGCTGCCGGTCGAGCTGCCGGCCTGGCGCCCGGCTACAGCTTCTCTATGATGGCATCGGTCATCTGATCCGTGCTCGCCGCGCCGTGTTTTAAGACATCGGGGCCGCCAGTCAGCCGCAGCATGTCGTAAGTCCGGACCTTGCCCTCTTCGACCACGGCCGCGATCGCCTTCAAGATGCGCTTGGACTTGGCTTCCTCGCCAAGGTAGTCAAGCATCATCACGGCGCTCATGAACATGGCGATAGGATTCACAATCGACGGCTTCAAGTGCTCGTACTTGGGCGCCGACCCATGGGTCGGCTCGAAGATAGCGATGTCCTTGCCGATGTTGGCACTGCAAGCGAAGCCCAGGCCACCGACCAGGCCCGCGAAGCCGTCGGAGACGATATCGCCGAACATGTTGCCGGCCACGATCACGCCGAAGTCCTCGGGATTCTTGGTAAGCCACATCATCTGGGCATCAATGTTGTTCTCCCAGAGCGCGATGTCCGGGTAGTTCTTCTGGATCTTCACGGCCTCGGCCAACATCATGCCGGAGGTCTCGCGGATCACGTTCGGCTTCTCGGTCAGGGTCACCGACTTATAGCCATACTTCTTAGCGTGCTTGAAGGCTTCCTCGATGATGCGCTGGCAAGCCGGACGCGAGAAGATGCGGCAAGAAATGGCCAAGTCGGGGCTCGGCACCTGCTTGAAGGCCTTCATCTTGGGATGGGTCTCCAGGGCCTTCCGGACTTCGTCGGGCGGGTTGGTCCATTCGACGCCCGAGTAGAGACACTCGGTGTTCTGGCGGAAGATCACGGTGTCCACCATCGGCTCTTCGCAGCCCGTGCCCTTGCGGCGGACGAAGTTCAGAGGATTGCCCCTGAAGCTCTTGCAGGGCCGAACGCAGATGTCGAGGTTGAAGTGCTGCCTCAGGCCCACGATGGGGCTGAAATAGGTGTAGCCCTTGCCCTGAAGCTCAGGTGCCAGTTCCTTGTCAGCCTTGGCCTTGGGCTTGGAGGTGATCGCGCCGAAGAGGCCGAGTTTGTGCTTGGTCAAGAGCTCGAGGGTCCGCGTGGGAAGAGCATTGCCTTCCTTGCACCAGAACTCCCAGCCGATGTCCCCGTGAACGTACTGGGCGTCGAAATCCACCGCACCCAGGAGCCTCAAGGCCTCAGGCAGCACGATCTTGCCGATGCCGTCCCCAGGCATAGTTACCACCGTGTACTTGGCCATGCTTGCACCTCCGAGCTATTACGAGTTTGAAGCGGAGATTGACTCCACAGGTAACCCGCGACCCCCGGGTCCCGACCCCAATTCTGACTCCGGCTCCCGGACCTGCCGGCCCAGGATCTGGTCAGTGGCGCCCTTGCGACCGGGGGCTTGAAACCCATCCATTTTATACTAAGATTGGGTGTTGTCAACAAGGCTTGTAGCCGGGGGGACGGCAGGGGGAGAGACCGGTTTGATCGAAGCCATAAATGGTGAAGAGGCCGCGCGGCTATTTGTAGAGAGCTTGCCGCGCAGAGCGTCGGGCGGTCTCGGGCGGGGTTCCTTGGCGTCAGCAAGGGGCGCGCATGGCGCAGGCCAGACGCGAGGGATAGAGCTGCTAGCCGAGCTTGCGCGCCAGTTCTCAGAATTCCCTTACGAGAACATCAGCAAGATTCTGAAGGTTGCGGAGGCGCCGACGCTGGCGGCAGCTATGCGGCTACCCACGGAAGTGGTCAGCGATCACATCGATCGGCATTTCGGTGGCACCTGCTTCTCCTTGACCTTCCTGTTCGAGCGGCTGCTCAGTCACTTCGGCTTTGATTGCTACAAGGTGATGGCTCACATGAATTCGGGCCCGAATGTCCATTGCCTGATAGTGGTGCGCGAGGCTGGTGCCAAGTACATGGTCGATCCTGGCTACGCGCTCTACGAGGTGATCCGGCTGCCGGAGCGGGGGCGGTCGCGGTCGCGGCTGCCCCACGCGGCGGTGGAAGTGGCGAATTCGGAGAGAGGGCTGTCCGGCGGGCCAGTCCCCGCCGCGCCATTTCCCACTTACTCAGTCTGGACTGAGGATGCCTCGGGCCGGAAGTGGCGCTATCGCTTCTCCGACTCTCCGACCACAGACGCCGAATTCGAAGCGCACTGGCTTGAGTCCTTCGCCAAGCCGACCCTCAACAACATCTGCCTGACGCGGATGACTCCCCGAGGTCACATCTATTTGAGGAAGGACTACTTCAAGTTCACGTCGCCCACTGCGGTCGAGAAGCGGCGGCTCGCCGGTGGGCGCGAACACCTGATCGAGCAGGAATTCGGGATCAGCGCCGAATGGGTGGAAGCTGCCCAGCAAGTGCTGGACGCCAGGCGAGCGGCGGGGGCCCGAAATCCAAGCAGGGTCGGACCGGCGAAAGCAGGCCGCCCCGAGGAGGGACCTTGGCTGAGATAGGACAAGTGCAACCTGTCCAGCTCATCGCCGGTGTCCTCTACTCCGATTCCACTCTGCTCGCCCAGGTGGAACAGGCGCTGGAAGAGCGGTTCTCGCCGATCGAGCTCCGCTCCGAAGCCGTCGCCTTTGACGTGACCGACTACTACGGCCCCGAGATGGGCAGCGGCCTCAAGCGCATCATCTACGCTTTCCGAGACCTCATAAGCCCTGAGGCCATCGCCGGGATAAAGCTTGCAACCAATGATGTCGAAGCTTACTTTGCAGCTTCGGGCGGACGAAGAGTCAATATCGACCCCGGCTACATCGATTTTCACAAGTTGGTGCTCGCCTCGGTCAAGTTCCTCGGCCACAAGATATATATCGGAAAAGGTGTTTATGCGGACCCCACGCTTTATTATGATAAGGGATGGAAGCCGTATCCCTGGGGGTTCCCCGACTTCAAGGATGGTAGGTACAACGAGTTCTTGACCCGGGTTCGAGCCGGCTACAAGGCGAAATTGAAAGTCTGTGAATTGCGGAGGACAGAGGGTAAATGAAGGACAAGCAAGCAACCAATGATAGGCCTGACACCACCAAGGCGGACTCCCGTCAGGCTGAAGTCTGCAAGATTGACACCAACGGAGTGGCCACCACCAAGGCCGAGCTCACCATAACGGTCGACGGCGGGCAGGAGTTCACTTTCCCAACCTGCACGACCACTCTCGAGATAATCGACAAGCTCAAGCCGGTGACGGCACACCCAATCGTTGCGGCGCGGTTCAACAACAAGATTCTGGGCGTGCGGACACCGCTTAAGACCGACGGTCACCTCTCATATGTCACGCTTGATACCGCCGACGGCATGAGCGTCTATCGGAGGAGCCTCGCCTTTGTCCTGATCAGGGCCGCCCGCGAGGTCTTCGCCAATCCCGCCGTTTACGTCAGGCATTCCCTGAGCGACGGCTACTACTGCGAGATCGACCTGGGCCGTATTCTGACCCTGGAGGACCTCGGCAAGTTGGAGACTCGGATGCGCGAAATCGTCGCTGCCGACGAGCCCTTCATCCGCCGCGAGGTGAGCGTCCAGGAAGCACTCGATACCTTTGAGAAAGACGGCCAGATCGACAAGGTCAGCGTCCTCAAGTACCGGACTGAGCCCACGGTCAACATCTATGACTTTGGCCAGTTCACCGACTACTTCTATGGGTGCCTCGCGCCCAGCGCCAGCTACATCAAGACCTTCGAGCTGAGGTACTATCCGCCGGGCTTCATCCTGCGCTTCCCGTTCCCCGGCGATCCCACGCGGATTCCGGCGTTTGTCGAGCAGAAGAAGACGGCCGAGGTCTTCCGCGAGTACGTCAAGTGGGGCCAGATTCTGGGTATTGCGCGGGTCGGCGACGTGGATGAGATCGTT
>DATKKY010000263.1:0-11945 GCA_035542695.1 bacterium
GTCCCACCAAATGCGACCAGATACTTGCAATTGACTGTTCCCCCGAACCACTCGTAGGAGTCGTCGAAGGAGTAGCTTACCTGAACGTGATCAATTTGCGTTCCGTCACCGACGCCGCCCATTGTGAGACCATTAATCTCGTTGTTGAGCTGGAACCTGTAGCCCGGGAACTCGATCCGGACGTACCGGAATATCCCTGCATTATCGTGAGGGTTGGTGCCGCCGTAGGTTCCGCCAATGATGCCGCCTTCGATCAGCGGCTCATACTGGTTGACGGGCGCCTGACCAAGAATGATGACGCCACCCCAATCGCCCCGCTGCCGTTGACCCGCCGGCTTCATACTAGTGAAGATGATCGGATTGTCCACGGTGCCGTTTGCGAAGATCTGCGCCCCGCGCATGATGACAAGGGTCGCTGCGGTATCTCCCATGACTACGGTCCCGGCCGGGATCGTGATCGTGTAGGTCGAGTCCACGTAGTACAGTCCGGTCAAGTAATACAAGGTGTCCGCCGAAAGCGTCAGGTTGTAGTTCTGGTGAAATGGCGTTCTCCCGCTATTCAGGCCCGGCCCCAGCACCCTTCCGCAGTAGCTGGGGGCTCCATGGACCGCTGCTGCGAGAGTCACGAGAAAGATAAGGGTAACCGTAATGAGTCGCATCTTCATGGTTGTCACTCCTCCCTAGAACTGGTGTCCGAAGTGGCCAGCCAACAGCGAAAAGTCCGTGCCGTCCACCTTGCCACTGCAGTTGTAGTCTGAGCACGGCCTGTCAGTCCGGCCAAAATGGCCAGCGAAGATCGAAAGGTCCGTACCATCGACCTTGCCCGTTCCGTTGTTGTCAACGTTCGAGCAATATATCACGTTGCTGGGACCAAGCGTCACGCCCTGGCTCAGTGCCGAAAACTTGGCGTTGCCGCAACCACCGAGCTTAGTATAGGTGGCTGTGACCTGTCCTGAACCGTTGGTCGTCAGGGCCTTCGCGCTGTCGGCGGCCTGGAACTTCAACGTCGCATCTCCACTCGGAGACACCGTCACGGCCTTGCTCGCTAACGCAGTGCCATAACAATCCAACACAGTGACTGTAACTGTAATCGAGTTGTAGTCACCCTTCGGACAGAAGGCGCCGGCGCCGGTGCAAGGAATGCTGTTCTCTGTCGCTACGACAGTAGAAGTCCCTGAACACGGCACCCCAGCTAGTGCGATGCTACTAAGAGCAGTTAGCACCGCGAGCACAGCCACCACACCGTATGCTGTTCTCATCATATCCTGACCTTCCTTTCGTCGATAAAAACCCGGCATTGATGTGAATGGGGCAGTCCGTCACATTCCGGCGACCTGCCTCACCCCCTTTCGGATCGTTCGCCATCTGTGCCCAGGCACAGATGTCTGCTAAACCATGTAAAGACTAGAGCGCCACGCCCAGGGAAAGCGAATAGGATCGGCCATTGGAGTAACGCGAGTCCATCTGCTGTTCGGTGCCGCAAGTCCGGACCTCATCGTGGCCTGTAACGTTGGTCCCAGCCAGTTTCGCGCTGAACCCGCCTGGCAGCTTCTGGGTGAAAGCGAAGTCCACCAGTGTGGAAGGCTCTTCGTATACGTCCTCCTCGCGGGTATCGCCTACTACGACGATTCTTCTGCCGATCCGGTTGACCATTAGGCTGAGACCGGTTCCGGACCTTGCTATCGCGTAGGTCGCCCCGAGATTGGCTGTCCACGGAGATTGGCCCTGCATCGTCCGGTGTTTCTGGGTAATCACGGGAGCTCCGTTGGGCGCGGTGCGCTTTTCGGTATATTCAATGCTGGAAAACACCCGCGTGTAGTTGCCGGAGAGCGCGAGATCCTGGAGCTTCTTGCTAATGCGCCCGAGGGATTGCCTGAAATCGATCTCCCAGCCGTAGTTGGTGGCGTGAGGGGAGTTGAACCACGTCCTGACGTACCTTTCAGCGGAGGGTATCTCCCGTTCCTCAATCGCATCCTTGATCTTCTTGTAGAAGACACTGACGGCCGCCGTCTGACCGATCCCGGGAAACACTTCAAAGCGCGCATCGTAGTTGGTCACCTGGGCGCGCTTCAGGTAAGGGTTGCCGATGACGTTCTGTGAGCGGTTGAAGTCGTAGTAAAGCACATTGGCCATCTCACGGAACTCGGGCCGATTCAGGGTACGACTATACGCAAGCCGGATGTTGGACCTGCTGGTCAGTGCACAGGTCAAGTTCACCGATGGCAGAAGATCTGTCTTCTTGATAACAGCTGTATAGGGGGTAGGATCGTCAAGGGCCTTGACGGTGTGATTCTGCTGGTCCGAGTTTTCGACCCTTGCGCCCCACACCACGCGCCACCTAAGGCGAGCGAAGGAGAATGGCTGATCTACCATCGCGTAGTAAGCCAGCGACCTGTAGTCGGCGCTGTACTTGCCCGTGAACGGCGTGATCTGAACCAGGTTGAACTTCCCCGGCCCGTAGTTCTCCGGGCTGAATACGGTGTCGAGCGGCAGCACCAGCAAGTTGTAATTGGCACGGGACACCGACGACACGTCGGTCGAGAACGCTTTGATATCGAATTTCCTGTTCCGGGTCTCCCAGGCAAGACCCAGCTTCACCTTCGCTTGTGTCACTGGCACGGACAGGTCCACAGTGGCGCCGTCAGACCACTCGCCTAGATTGGACCAGGTCCGATAGTTCTCCTTCATGTAGAAGACATCGGAGGAGCCGAGCTCATATTCCACGTGCTTCCGATCGGGCTGGGCAGCATCAGATCTGCTGGTGAAGGCCTTCCAATCGAGCTCAGTGTTGCCCGCGACCGCCATTTTATGGTTTCCGCTGAGCTGAACCAGCGCGAAGGAGCGCTGGTCCCACTCTATGGTCTGCCTGGTGGTGAACTGCCCACTTATCGGCGTGCCGCTGGACTTGCTCACGGCATCGCTCCCAGCCTGACTGAAGTCGGCATCGATGCGCAGCTTGTGCGAATCGGAGAGGCGGCAGTTGAGCCCAAGAACCCCACCAAGCAGGACTGAATAGGTGCTTCGCTTACCCTCATAATCAAAGATTGGCTCGCCTCTATACGTGGGTCGCTGCTCGAAGTTCACAAGTTCGCGGCCGCGCCTGTATGATAGCCCAACGACCGCGCCGACCTCCCGCGTGCCAAGCGCGAGCCGATCGCCCGCCGAAAAACTGAAAGAGCTGTTAAGCGGGGCCTTGAGAGTCCGGGCGGTCCAGTTGTTGGGAAGCGTCTTGGCGAGTTCGTAGCCGGCCAGGTTTCCCTTGGGAAAACCTCTCTCCCCGTCGTCGAAGCCGAGCCAGTCGTACTTCCCGGCTCGCGAGCCCGCTACTGCCCGCGTGGACGTCGCCGTGTTGTAACCTGGTGAAAGAGATAGAGACACCATGCGTTTGGATGGGAAGTCCAGGGTGTTGACCTCAACCACGCCGCCGGTGAAGTCCCCTGGCCTGTCCGGTGTCGCGGTCTTTATCACCACGGCGTTCTCAAGGAGATTGGCGGGAAGCATATCGAAACAGAAGCTCTTCTTGTCCACGTCCGTGTCCGTGCCGGTCACACTGGTTCCGTTAAGGGAGGTGCCGTTGTAGCGGTCGGTGACGCCCCGTATGTAAACGAACTTGTCTTCAAGAACTGAGAGGCCGGCGACCCGTTTGAGGGCATCCGCCGAGGTAGCGTCGGGCGAATGCGAAATCTCTTCGGCACTGATCCCGTCGCTGACCGTTGCAGAACGTTGGCGCTCAGCAAGCAAGGCATCCGCTGTGGAACGGACCCTTTCGACCGATACCTCAACTCCTTTTGTCTTTAGCGCCGCCGGCGCCAGCCGGATATCCAAGGTGGTAGTAGTGCCATCGCTCACCACTACGCCATACACGACCTTGGTCACGTAGCCCAGATAAGAGACGCTCACGCTGTATGACCCCACCGGTACTTTGTGAATCAAGAAACTGCCGGTCAGATCGGCCACCGCACCCATCGTCGTGCCAACAAGCCGCACGTTGGCGGAGACCAGCCTTTCGCCCGAGAGCAGATCATAGACGGTGCCTTGTATGTCGCCAGTCCGGGCCAGAGCCGACGAACCGATCAGGGTCACGAGCAAACCGATCACTACCAATCCTAAGGAGCTTCTGGAATCCATCCCCAACCTCCTACGCGGCCCCCCGGCCTTTGCCGACGTGATCCACCTTTCGCTTTGCGCAATGCCAACTGGAGTCTGCTTGGGGCAGTTGTAATGCGGGGCAGTATCATCATTCGGAGCCCCACAACTTCGAGCGTGCCCGAACACTCTTGAACCCAGGGGCGCGATTACGTTCAATCTGGGTTGGTTCAGACGCCTGACGAGTCACGTCTCCCGCAGGGCCCCGCTTATTCGCATTTGGATGCTACGCCCAAGAGTGTAGAGAAGGCTGGTTAGGCAGGTATAAACAGGCTGTTAGGAATCCGTTAATTTGAGGTCGAGGGCCCGTCCGGCTCCTCAAAGTGGTGGTGTTTGATCACGCGACCCTCGACCATGAAGATCACATCTTCGCAGGCATTTGTAGCGAGGTCAGCGATTCGCTCGAGGTTGCCTGAGACCCGGATCAGGTGGAGCGCGCGTTCAATCGTGCCCGGATCGGACGCCATGTAGGTAATCAGCTCCCTGAGGAGCTGGATCCTCAGATCATCAACAATACTGTCCCGTTCGCAGACGTTCTTTGCCAGCACGGCGTCTTCGTTTACAAAGGCCGTGATGCTGTCTCGCAGCATCTTGATCGTGACCTCTGCCATCCGCGGGACGTCAATGTACGGCTTCACTGGTGGGCGCTCCATGAGATAGAGCCCGCTTTCAGCGATGTTGACCGCGTGGTCCCCCATCCTCTCGAAGTCATTGCTCATCTTGAGCACCATCAGGATGGTCCTCAGGTCGCGGGCCTTGGGTTCGTACTGGGCTATCAGCGCCGTGCACATGTCGTCCATCTCAATCTCTAGCGCATTGGCCCTGGGTTCGTACTGCTCGATCACTTCGGTCAGCATCTCGTGTCGCTTCTGAAGCAGGCCGGTGACGGCCTTCTCAATCATGTCCTCCACCAGGCCAGCATACCCGAGTATCTCTCTCTTGAGTGCCGTCATCCTCTCTTCAAGCATTGGAGTCTCCTATCCGAACTTGCCCGTCAGATACTCTTCGGTACGTTTGTCATCCGGCACCGTGAAGAGCTTCTGGCTGGGGCCGAATTCCACCAGCTCGCCGAGATAGATGAACGCTGTCATGTCGGCGACCCTGGCCGCCTGCGCGATGTTGTGCGTTACCAGTATTATGGTCACATATTCCTTGAGCTCGCTCATCAATTGCTCGATGTGCGCTGTCGCCTTGGGATCGAGTGCCGAGGTCGGTTCATCCAGAAGCAGAATCTCGGGTTTCATAGAGAGCGCCCTCGCGATGCAGAGGCGTTGTTGCTGTCCTCCCGAGAGAAAGGTGCCCTTGCGGTAAACGAAATCCTTCACCTCGTCCCAGAGAGCCGCCTTCGCGAGCGACTCCTCGACGATTCGATCACGCTCGCCCTTCGCGAGCCGCATCCCGTTAAGATTGTATCCGGCGATCACGTTGTCATAGATACTCATGGTCGGAAACGGGTTGGGTCTCTGAAACACCATGCCGACCTTGCGTCTGACCAGAATTGGGTTGATTGCATAGATGTCTTCGCCGCCCAGGAGCATCCGGCCGGAAACCCTTGCGCCGGGCACCAGCTCATGCATTCGGTTGACGCACCTTATCAGGGTGGTCTTGCCGCAACCCGAAGGCCCCATTATCGCCGTCACTTTGTTCCTCGGCACGTCCAGATTCACTCTCCGGAGGACGCAATGGTTTGCGAAGTAGGCGCTGAAGTCCTCAACGCTCAGAATTGGACTTTCCATTTCCTTGTTACCACCTTGGCTACCAGGTTCAAGCCTAGCACGAATACAGCTAGCACGAAGGACGCGCCCCAGGCCAGCGAATGCCATTCAGGATACGGGCTGGTGGCATAGTTGAAGATCATCAGCGGCAGCGAGCTGACGGGCTTAAGGATGTTAAGGGCCATGTAGGGGCTCCCGAACGCCGTGAAGAGGAGCGGCGCGGTCTCTCCCGCGACCCTGGCCACGCTCACCAGCACCCCGGTCATTATGCCTCCGAGCCCGGCCGGCAGGATCACGCGGAGTATGGTCCGGTGGTAGGGCACTCCCAGGGCCAAAGAGGCTTCCCGCAAGCTGTCGGGTATCATCTTGAGCGTCTCTTCCGTTGCCCTTATCACTACTGGCAGCATCATTATGCCCAGCGCCACTCCACCCGATAAGGCTGAGAACTTCCCCATCCTTAGCACGATCCAGGCGTAAGCTATTATGCCGATAACGATCGATGGGATGCCCTGCAGCACCTCCACAGCAAGTCTTACCATGTAGGTGATCCTGCCGCGCCTGTGCTCGGCAAGGAATATGCCCGCTGCTATGCCCAGAGGGATAGCAACCACGCTGGAGAGGACAAGCAAGATGGCAGTACCTACAACTGCGTTGGCTATGCCGCCCCCACTCTCGCCCACCGGCCTCGGCAGGTTGACCAAGAAACGCCAATTGACCGAGGATATGCCGTTCCGCGTGATGTAGTAGAGAATCAGGAATAGCGGCAGCAGGGCCAGGAACGACAGCAGTGCCACGCCGACCTTGAAGAGCCTGTCCTGGACGATTCTGACCGTTACGTTCATATCTCGACGCTGACCTTCTTTATCACGTGCCGCCCGACGATATTGACTATCGTGGTAACCACAAAGAGCAAGAGCCCGACCTGGATCAGGCTGGCAACGTAGGTTTTGCCAGTGGCTTCGACAAACTCATTGGCGATCACGCTGGCCATGGTGTTCGCAGGGCTGAAGATACTCTTGGGAATGAAATTGGAATTCCCTATCACCATGGTCACCGCCATGGTCTCGCCGATCGCACGCCCCAGGGCCAGAACCATACCTGCCAGAATCCCCGACCGCGCATATGGTAGTACAATCCTCCTCGTCACCTCATAACGAGTTGCTCCAAGCGACAGTCCGGCTTCCTTGAGATCACACGGCACCAGCTGGATCACCTCCCGGCCAAGGGCTGCCGAATAGGGGATGATCATCACGGCAAGCACTACCGCCGATGTAAAGATGCCGACCCCGAACGGAGGCACACCTAGCTTGATCTGGATGGCACGCACAACGGGCACCAGCACGAAGAGGCCCCAGAAACCGTAGATTACCGAGGGGATGCCGGCGAGAAGGTCAATTGCACTCTTAAGGAGCGACGAGAGCGCGCCCTCGCGGAAGTACTCCCCGAGGAAGACGGAAATCGCCAGTGAGAAGGGTATGGACACAGCCAGTGCTAGAAACGACGTCAGGATGGTGCCGACCAAAAAAGGCAGCGCCCCATAGCGCCCGGCGACCGGATCCCAAGTCCGACCATAAAGGAAGCCTGGGCCAAGCGCCTTAATGGATGGCATGGAATCGACCAGCAAAGTCAGGAATATGGCAGCCAGGAGCACGAGGATGCTCAGCGCCGCGACGTACAAGGCACCTCGGAAGGCGTTCTCGCCCGATCCTGTTCGGTCGTGCTTGGCCCTAGCTGCCTCGCCGCTTGCAACCTTCAATTGCGAGATCTCCTTTTCACGCCCCCATTGATGCCAGCCAATGCCACCGCTCCCTTAGAGCGCAAGACCGCGCGACGGGCAACGAGATAACAACTGGTTGGCGGAGGTGGGGAGTTTGACGTCCCCCATGAGACTGCCCCAGCTCATGTCCCTCCGCCGTGATTTGACTATCTCCGGCCCTTGATCACTTTGCGAGCAACGGTCGCGATTTGTAGGTAACTGACTTGAGAATCGCCTCGGCTTTGGCAACCGCTTCTTTGGGCAGAGGAGCATAGTAAAGGGGCTGGGTGAATTGCTGGCCCTCGTGCACCATCCAATTGACCAGATCAACTAGATCGGTGGCCCTCTTGATCGATCGGTCGCCGTAATACTGCTCGCGATAGAAGATCAGCCAGGTGAAGCCGCTTATAGGATAGCCACCCTTGGCGTCCGTATCAGTGATTGATACTCGCGTATCCGCAGGAATCGGCACGGCCGCTGCCGCACTGACGGAGGCAATCGTCGGCTCGATGAAGCTGCCGGCCTTGTTCTGAACCACAGCCACCGGCATCTTGTTTTGGAGCGCGTAGATCAACTCCACGTAGCCGATCGATCCGGGCAGCTGCTTTATCAGGCCTGCCACCCCCGGATTGCCCTTGGCGCCCAGTCCAGCCGGCCAATTGAGTGACTTGCCAACCCCGACCTTTTCCTTCCACTCGGCGCTGATTTTGCCAAGATAGTCGCTGAAGATGAAAGTTGTGCCACTGCCGTCCGACCTGTGGACTACCACGATCGACATATCCGGCAGTGTGATCCCTGGGTTGGTGCTGACCAGCCGAGGATCATTCCACTTCTCGATCTTGCCGACGAAAATGTCAGCTATCTCGTCGGGCGTCAGTTTGATCGTCGGGCTGCCCGCCACGTTGTAAGTCAACACCACTGCCCCGAGACAGGTCGGGACGTGGACGATCGGCGCGCCAGCAGCCTCTAGCTCCTCGCTACTCATGAAGGCATCGGTGCCGCCAAAGTCCACCGTCTTCTCGGCAACCTGCTTAATGCCTCCTCCTGAGCCGATTGCCTGGTAGTTGACCTTGACGCCACGCTCCTGGGCATAGGTATCGAACATCTTCGAATAGAGAGGATAGGGGAAGGTTGCGCCGGCCCCGATCAATTCCCTCTCCGCCGCCAGGCACGTAGTGCCTAGCACCAAAACGAGCACCGCTACTGCCATCAATGACGCGGATCTCATCTGTCGTTCTCCTTATCTCGGTATAGCCGGTTCCACAAGGTCACTCCGATCATTGGCCATCCAGTCAAGCCCAAGGTCGATAGCTTGGGAAATGTGCTGCTCCGCCCCCGCTGACGATAGGTACCACGCGCAAGACAAATAGGCCGGTGCACAACAGAAGTACTCGCTTTCATACTTCGAAGGCACCATGAGCCTTCCTATGTAAACACTGCAGTGGTCTTGGAGCTTGCCTTTGCGAAAATGCGGGCATTTCACTGCTGGCCTCCTTTCGCGGCCCATGTCCTCGACATCAGTCTCAGTCGCACGAGCCTCGCCTGTCACCGGCTGCTGTCGTAGATCGAGTCTCACGCCATGATTCTGCGTTCTCAGGGTTAATCGGGTATAAGCCTGCCGTTAGGTTTTGGTTAAGATCACGTCTGGGTAGGAACTGCCGTGCTGACCGGGCCCTAAGCGATGACGGAGGGCAGACTCACGGTGAACTTGGTCCCCTCGCCCGGCGTGCTTTCGACGTCGACGCTGCCGTTGTGAAGCAGCACGATGTGTTTGACGATGGCAAGCCCGAGGCCTGTGCCCCCTACCCTCCGGGAGCGGGATTTGTCGACGACGTAGAATCTCTCGAAGATGCGCGGCAGATGCTCTTTGGGGATGCCGATACCCGTATCCGCCACCTCGATCACAAGCCGACGATCATCCTTTCGCAAGGAAACCCGGATGGCACCCCGCTCGGTATACTTGACCGCATTGTCGATAAGATTCACCAATACCTGCTCCAGCCGGAAGGGATCGGCCATAACCAGCAGGGGCTCGGTACCAGCATCCACCTGTATTTCAAGATGTTTCTCGGCCAAGCGGTGGGCAAAAGCGGGAATCACATTGTCAATCAAGCTTCGGACATCTACTTCCTCAAGATTGAGTCGTGTCTGGCTATCCTCCAGCTCCGATAGCCGCATCAAGTCCTCCACGATCAGCCCCAGCCGGTCGGCATTGCGCTTGATGATCTCGAGATAGGGGCTCGCGCTCCCCGCATCCTGCTCCATCGTCTCAAGATAGCCCTTGATCGAGGTGAGCGGCGTGCGCAATTCGTGAGAAAGATTGACCACGAAGTCCCGCTTGACCCTCTCAAGGTTCTTCAGCTCGGTGACGTCATGGAGCAATACCACCACGCCCGCGTGCGAGCCAATGGGCGCCGCATTAGCCACATAAGTACGTTCGTCTATCGTGATGTCGTGGCTGAGACCAGGGTGGTCGCCCGACACTTCGCGAACGAGATCAGCGAACTGTGGGGCTCGCAGGACCTCCCAGAACGGGCGGCCCTCCACCTTGCTCTGCCCCGTGATCCGTCTGAAGCCATCGTTGGTGAGCGTAATGACTCCATCTCCATCCATCACCACCAGCCCGTCGCGGATTGAGGAGATAATGCTGGCCAGCTCCTCCCTCTGGCGGGAGAGATCGCCGACCAGCGATCTGATCTTCTCCGTCATCTGGTTAAAGCTATCGCCGAGAGCTTTCAATTCACCGGAGCCCCCAACGATCACCCGCGCGTCAAAGTCGCCGGATCCAACTCGCTTCGCTGCAGCCCCCAACTGATCAATCGGCCTTGCCAGGCTCCGTGACAATGCGAACGCCGCGACCAGCGAGGCCAAGCCGACCGCGGCCGCCAGTCCGATGAGACTCTTCTCCAGGCCATGCACTAGCGTTGCCACATTCTTGAGGTAAGCACTCGTGCGGACCACCGCCACGACCCGCCCCTCGACTTTCACTGGGATTGCGACATAGAGCATATCCTGATGCACCGTCGTACTCAGCCGTTTCGTTTCTCCGACTTCTCCCTCAAGCGCTCGCATGACCTCAGGCCGGGTCCTGTGGTTCTCCATTGAGGCTGGGTCTTCGTCCGAGTCCGCCAGCACCACACCGGCGGTGTCGATCACAGTGATCCGAGTTGCAGTCGCGAGCCCGAGGTTCCTCGCTATCGCGACCAGCTGGTCGTGGCGTCCGCTTTCCACAAGCGGCGCCATCTCGAGCACTAGCGAAGAGCCCAAGTTGCGCAGACCCGCCTCGACGGTGCGCTCGTAATGGCGCCCAATGGCTTTGAAGGAAAGGATCAGGGTGACAGCGGAGAGGACCACGGCAAGCAAGACATAGCCTGCGAATATCCGGAAGAACAGGGATCCTCTCATTCCTGCACCTTGTAGCCGACGCCTCGGACGTTCCTGATAAGAGAGGCAGCCTTGCCCAACTTGGCGCGGAGGTTCCGAATGTGCACATCCACAGTTCGATCGACCACTGCCTTTTCCCGACCCCAAAGGTTATCCAGGATTTGGTCCCTGCTGAAGACGCGGCCCGGCTTCGAGGCCAGAAACGATAGGATCTTGAACTCACTCGAGGTCAGCTCGATCTTCCTGCCCGACACCGTGACCTCGAACCTGGCTGGGTCTATGGCCAGGCTGCCGACAACCTTGGTCTCTTGGGCCACCCCCCGGTCGGCGCCCCGCCTCAGGACCGCTTTCACTCTCGCCACCAGTTCCCTCACGGAGAAGGGTTTGGTGATATAGTCGTCCGCCCCGAGCTCAAGGCCCACCACCCGGTCGGTCTCATCCCCCTTGGCAGTGAGCATAATGATTGGGATGCCAGCAGTTCGCGGCTCGCCTTTGAGTTGGCGACAGACCTCAAGTCCATCGATGTCGGGCAACATCACGTCAAGCACCACCAGGTCCGGCAGCCGGCGTTCCAGAAACTTGATCAAGCCCAGCGCATCAGCAAAACCCTTGGTCTCGAACCCGGCTTTCTCGAGATTGAGCGAGACCAAGTTGACAATGTCGGGCTCATCATCCACGACCGCTACGAGCGGCTTCATGCGGGGCAGCCTCCGATCCGGGGCAGTATATCGAGTGGTTGTCAGTGTCGCTAGTGGACATTATAGCCGGCAGGGCTCGATATGCAAGTGCCGCCGACTAAGCAACCGGGAGCTACCGAGGCCACCGGATGGGCACCGGACTGGCGCCCGGACGCGAAGATTGGCTTGCAGACGAGGGGCAGTGGGGGTATAAGGAGCTCAGGGTCGGTCGGCCCTGGTTCCAAATTGGGAGCCGAAAACACATAG
>DATKKY010000264.1:0-14127 GCA_035542695.1 bacterium
GCGTCCTCCGGGGACGGTGAGCCCCACGGCGAGCCCACGTTTCAGGGGGTAGCGTTGCGAAGAGTAATAATGGGCACCGCCGGCCACATCGATCACGGCAAGACCGCTCTGGTCAAAGCCCTGACCGGCATTGACACTGACCGCCTCCAGGAAGAGAAGGAGCGCGGCATCTCCATCGATCTAGGGTTTGCTCATCTCGATCTTCCCGGTGATGTCAAGGTTGGGGTAGTGGACGTCCCTGGCCACGAACGCTTCATCAAGAACATGCTGGCGGGCGTCGGCGGAATTGACCTGGTGCTCTTCGTGGTCGCGGCGGACGAGGGGATCATGCCGCAGACCCGTGAGCACTTCGAGATCATCTCGCTGCTGGGAGTCGGGCACGCCGCCTTCGCGCTGACCAAAGCGGACATGGTCGACCAGGAGATGGTCGAGGCGGCGCGCGCCGAGGTCGAGTCGCTTATATCGCCAACCAGGTTCAAAGGCTCGCCGATCATCCCGACCTCGGTGGTGTCCGGCCTCGGACTCGACGAGGTGCGGCAGGCGATAGCCGGCATCGTCGCCCGGATCGAGGAGCGCTCGATCGGGGAAGCGGTGAGGCTCCCTATCGACCGGGTCTTCACTATGGCTGGCCGGGGCACGGTGGTGACCGGCACGCTGTGGTCAGGCGGGATCTCCAAGGATGACCGGCTGGAGATCCAACCCGGGGGCATCCCGGTCCGGGTCCGGAGCGTGGAGGTCCATGGGTCGGAAGTGGAGCGCGCGCTTGCCGGCCAGCGGACTGCGCTTGGCCTCCACGGGGTTGAGAAGGCAGACATCGAGCGCGGCTTCTGCGTAGTATCGCCGGGGGATTTTGTGGCCTCGTCCCTCCTGGATGTGGAGTTTTTGCTCCTGGCATCTGCCGGCAAGCCCCTCGAGACTCGAACCCGCATAAGATTCCACCTCGGCTCCAGCGAGGCGATCGGCCGCATCTTCCTCATCGGTGCTGAGCGCCTCGCCCCTGGCCAGAAAGCCTTAGGGCAAGTGCGGCTGGAAAGCCCGGTGGTGGCGGCTTTCCGGGACCGGTTCGTGCTGCGCACTTACTCGCCTATGAGAACCATCGGCGGTGGGTCGGTGCTCGACCCGGCGGCGCAAGGTCACAGCCGAAGTGACCGGAGCGTCGAAGAGAAGCTTCGGCGGCTGGCTTCCGCCGATCTCGCCGGGGTGGTGGAGGAGCACCTGCGAGCTCATCGCCAGGGTGTGAGCCTCGATGAACTGAGAAAACAGGTGAACTGCGGCCCCAGCCAGTTGGCGAGCCTCGCCAGGTCGCTGGTCGGGCAGGGTACGGTCTTCGAGATGCCTGGCGGTGCCTACATACACCGCGAGAAGCTCGAGGGCCTTGAGCGCAAGCTCGAGGAAGTGCTCTTGGCCTTCCAGACTGACAACAGGCTGACCTGGGGCATGCCCAAAGAGGAGCTGCGGGAGCGTCTGGGCTCGATTGAACCCGGCATCTTGAACTGGGTGCTGGCCAGGCTCGAGGGCGCCGGGCGCCTTGCGACCCGCAAGGGCGATGTCCGGGCCGGCCGGGGCGATGTGGAGCTCGGTCCTGCCGAGAGCCGCGCTCAGAATGTGATCTTGGATTTAGTCAGGCGGAGTCCGTTTCAGCCCCCGGGCGAGCGCGAGCTCCAGGCCGCATCGGGCCTTCCGGGTGAGTCCTTCCGCAAGGTGGTCAGTCTGCTCGTCCAGCGGGGAGAGCTTGTCCGGCTCGAGCCGGGCCTGGTGATGCACAGCGCGGCTGTGGATGAGGCCCGCTCCAAGATCGCCGCTTACCTCAAGCAGCACGGCGAGGCGACCCCCAGCGATCTCAAGAGCGTTCTCGGCACGACCCGCAAGTACGCGGTCCCCTTGCTGGAGCACCTGGACAAGCTGGGTGTGACGCGGCGCCGGGGAGACAAGCGGACCCTGGTCGGCTGAATGATAGCGTGTGACCTGAGCGGCCTCGGCTGCGTCAAATAGATGGTCAATTGGGGGGCAAGATGAAGCAGCCTTTAAGTCGCCTTGTAGCTGTCGCACTTGTGCTCTCGGTCGCGCTGGCCGTGGCTTGCAACCGGGGTGTCAGCGAGCGGGCCACTAAGCTCCGAGCGGTTCAGGTTTCCGAATACAAAGGCGAGAAGCTGGGCTCGATCGACGACTTCCGGGAGAACTCGATCAAGGGTCCCCAGGCGGTGGATGAAGCCTCCTATCGCCTGGAAATCTCAGGAGAGGTCACCACGCCGCGGACTTACACCTACCAGCAGGTGCTCGGGCATCCCAAATACTCCAAGGTGGTGGTCTTGAATTGCGTCGAAGGCTGGAGCGTCAAGCTTCTGTGGGAGGGCGTCCTTATCAAAGACCTTCTGGCCGAGGCAGGGGTCAAGCCTGGAGCTGTGACCGTGATCTTCCACGCTTACGACGGCTACACCACATCGCTTCCGCTAGCCTACGTTCTTGACCGGAACATCATGCTGGCTTACAAGATGAACGGCGTGGTGTTGCCGCCTGAAAGGGGATTTCCCTTCCAGGTGGTCGCCGAGGACAAGCTGGGTTACAAGTGGGCGAAGTGGGTGACCAAGATTGAGCTTTCGGATGATCCTGCTTACAAAGGTTATTGGGAATCCCGAGGCTATGACAACGATGCCGGCCTCTGAACTCGCCGCGCTCTTGTCCCAGCGAGTTGACTTGAGTTGGTGCGGCTCTTATACTTCAGTCTATGCCACACGATCCTGTTGATCTGAGGAGCGACACCGTAACCCGCCCTTCGCCGGGCATGCGCCGGGCTATTGCCGACGCGGTGGTCGGCGATGATGTCTTCGAAGACGATCCCACGGTCAAGCAGCTGGAGGCGCTTGCCGCCGAGATGACCGGCAAGCAGGCCGCCGTCTTTGTCGCCAGCGGCACGATGGGCAATGAGGCAGCAGTGCTTGCCCACACCCAGCGAGGGGACGAGGCCGTAGTCGAGGCTGACTGCCATATATATAAGTATGAAGCCGCAGGGCCAGCGGTGATGGCGGGGGTCCAGCTGGCTCCGCTCAAGGGCGATCGGGGGATTCTGCAAGCGGACCAGATCGAGCAGGCGATCCGGCCCACCGATGATGTTCATCAGCCTATCACCCGCCTGGTTTGTCTCGAGAACACTCATAACCGCGCCGGTGGCGTGGTCTATCCTATCGAAGTGATGCGGGAGATCCGTTCCCTTGCGACCGAGCGGGGCCTCAGGATCCATCTTGATGGGGCTCGGATCTTCAACGCCGCAATCGCCTCGGGCAGGAACGCCACCGACTACTGCGCCCTCGCAGACTCGGTGATGTTTTGTCTCTCCAAGGGTCTGGGCGCCCCGATCGGATCAATGCTGGTCGGGGATGCCGACTTCATACTTGGTGCCAGGCGTTACCGGAAGATGCTGGGCGGGGGAATGAGGCAAGCGGGTATCATTGCTGCTGCCGGGATCTACGCTCTCAAGAACAACGTAAGCCGCTTGCGAGACGACCATCTGAGGGCGCGCCGTTTGGCCGAGGCTGTTGCCTCGATCGGCAAGCTCGCAGTCGATCTCGCGACCGTGGAAACCAACATTGTAGTGATTGACGTGTCACGGACCGGGCTCGATGTCCTGGATTGCGTGGCCAGGCTTGAGCACGAGGGAGTGCTTGTGGTAGATTTCGGCCGTACCAGGATGCGCGCGGTTGCCCATCTTGACATCGATGACGCCGACATCGATCGCGCGATCGCAGCTTTCAAGAAAGTGTTCTCGAAAGTCTGATGTGCTGAAGCATGGCTAGGACCAACTGGAAACTTACCAGCATAGACAACTCCGATGTGAAGCGCTTGGAGTACGGGCTCGGAATCTCGGAGCTGGCGGCGACGGTGCTGGTCGCCCGAGGCTTGGGCAACGAGACCGCCGCCAGAGGCTTCCTCGAATCCTCGCTGGATGCCCTCGGCGATCCTTTTCTGCTCCCCGACATGGAGATCGCCGTTGAGAGGCTGATGCAGGCTGTCGCCAACGACGATCACATTGTGGTCCTGGGCCACGACGACGTTGACGGCATTACGGCAACCACGATTGTCTTCGGCGCCTTGAAGGAAATCGGAGCCGACGTCGCCTACTATATTCCCGACTCGCCGACCGAGGGCCTTGGGTTCTCCCGGGCACTTGCGGAGCGCT
Source organism: bacterium (assembly GCA_035542695.1). Classification (GTDB taxonomy): domain Bacteria; phylum Arandabacterota; class Arandabacteria; order Arandabacterales; family Arandabacteraceae; genus DATKKY01. The sequence continues at coordinate 4,175 of DATKKY010000264.1, forward strand.
TCAAGAAAGCCGGTGGGCGCCTGGTGGTCACCGTTGACTGCGGGATAAGCTGCAAAGACGAGATCACCTTCGCCAAGTCCCTTGGCATTGACACCATCGTCACTGACCATCACGAGCCCCCGGATGAGCTTCCGCCGGCTGTGGCAGTGGTTGACGCCAAGCGGCGCGATTCCAAGTACGGCTTCCGCGATCTCGCCGGTTGCGGGGTGGCCTACAGGTTCGTCGAGGCGTTTGCAGCCCGTTATCGCCAGGTAGCCGGGCCGCCATCGCTGGACGGCACGCTCGGCATGGCAGCTCTTGGGAGTTACGCCGACAGGGTGCCGCTGGTGGGGGAGAACCGCATTCTGGTCCGCAACGGCATGCGTCAGGTGCTGCAGAAACGAGTGGTGCCCTTCGCGGTGCTCAAGTCTCACGTTTGGGTGGATGACGAATCGACGATGAGCGAGGTGTTTTCCAAGATCATCCCGATTCTGGGGGCGGCGCGCTCGGACGGAGGAGGCAATCTGGGTTGCGAGCTCTTGCTCTCCACTGAGGAGGATGATGCCGAGGAGATCCTGACGACGCTGGTGATGGAATGCGAGCGCAAGAAGGAAAAAGGCAGGAAGGCGCTGGAGCGGGTCGAGGATCATCTTGCCGAGACCGGAGCCGGCTCTGGCAAGAGCTTGGTGATGGTCGAGGAGCACTTGCCCAACAAGACCGTCGGCTTCTGCACTGCCAAGGTCGCTGAGAGCATCTACAAGCCGGTGGTGATCATCTCAATGAGGGGCGATACCGGGGTCGGGGAAGCGCGAGGGCCGAAAGGCGTCAATCTTGTGGATGCGCTGGCGGCCAACAAGCAGTTCCTGCTTGGGTACGGCGGCCACAAGCAAGCCGCCGGTTTCTCCATCGAGCGGAGCAAGATAGAAGACTTCAAGGCTGGTTTCACCGAGTACATGGAGAGCGCGCTGGACCCATCGGTGATCCGCAGGGAGATCAGGATCGACGGCAAACTCGCTCTCGATGATCTCAAGGTGGGAAGCTTCAAGACGCTGCTCTGCCTCGAGCCGTTCGGGGAAGAAAATCGCAAGCCTGTTTTTCTGCTTGAAAACTTGGACGTTGGTGTGCTTAAAGAGATAGATGGAACCACGAGGCTGGGTGAGGTCGGTCTGTCGGGAGGTGCAATACCTGCTGATAGGATCTCGGATCCCGGCGGCAAGCTGAATCTTGTTGTAAGTCCCTTTGCGGATGGCAGTGTCAGATCTGTGGAGATCGTCGACTGGAATCAAGCGAAGTAGGAAAGGAGGCGGGCTCGAGCCACCATGGCGAACGGCAGGGTAGTGAAGAAGGCTAAGACCAAGAGACTCGACGCCAGGCCGGACAGGTCGCTTACACGGAAGATCGAAGGGATCGACAAGAGGATGCAGACTGCACTCGAGAAGGGCGACTTCGCTCAAGCTATCGAGCTCGCTGAGGAACAAGAGCGCCTTCTCGAACACCTTATGTTGGGCAACCAGCGGTAAACGTGCCTTAATCCGATGTATCACCAAGACGCTTCTTTATTTGTAGTGGCCACCCCTATCGGCAACCTGAAGGATATAACCCTGCGTGCACTGGAGGTTTTGGCCGGTGTCGATGTGGTGGTGTCCGAGAACGTCCGAAAGACCAGAAACCTCCTGGACCACTTCGGCATCAGAACTCGGGTGGCCAGCTACCGCGAGGAAAACGCCGGGCGCATGGGCAGTGTGATCGTGGGGATGTTGGGACGAGCCAAGAACGTCGCTCTGGTCGCTGAAGCTGGAACTCCGGGGCTTTCCGATCCTGGGCGGCTCCTGGTGCGCAAAGTCCGGCGGGAAGGTTTCAGGGTGGTCGCTGTTCCGGGTCCCAGCGCGCTGGCGGCCGCGATCTCGGTGGCCGGCATGGACGAGCAACGCCTGGTCTTTGAAGGCTTCCTTCCGAGGCGACGATCCAAGCGGCGAGAGCGGCTTGGGGAGCTGGCTGGGGAGGCCCGGGCGATCGTGCTTTTCGAGGCGCCGCACCGATTGCTTGAGACTCTTGGGGATATGCTGGGCGCGCTCGGTGATCGCAGTTGCGTCGTGTGCCGGGAGCTCACGAAGCTGCACGAGGAAGTGGAGGAGGGAACCATATCGTACTTCGTCTCGAAATACCAAGCCGCTCCGCCCATCGGCGAGTTCGTGATAGTCGCAAGTGGAAGCGCCGAGCCTGGGCGTGGCGCACCTCGGGCCGCGGGTGTATCCTTTGAGGAGGCCGTAGCTGAGGCGCGTGAGCTTGTGGCCGGCGGCCGCAGGAAGACCGAAGCCGCCAAGCTTGTCGAGAAGAAATACGGTTTACGTGGTGGAGGCATTTATCAGGCATTGGCAACATCTCATCGGAAAGGAGAGGGAAAATGAATGTGAAGGTGTATTCGACGCCGACTTGACCCTGGTGCAAATTCGCCAAGGAGTTCCTTGACACGAAGAAGGTGCAGTACCAGGAGGTTGATGTTTCCGTAGATGCTGCGGGTCGCGACGAAATGATCAAGAAGTCCGGCCAGATGGGTGTGCCGGTGATCGATGTCGGCGGCACCGTGGTCATTGGCTTTGACAAAGAGCAGTTGGAAACCTTGCTGGCGAGGTCCAAATGAAACGCCGTGGTGGCCGAACTCGTGGCCAACTTGGCAGCGGGCCGCCTGGGCGCCCAATGGGACAGCTCAAGCTCCGGGACGCCCAGGCCTCCGACAAGCGCGCGGTCTGTAGATTCACGCGGCGGACGTGGGGCGAGCACGGCGATTTCATCGCGAGCGTGTGGAACGACTGGCTGGCCGACCGGAGCGGCAGGTTCATTGTTGCGGAGCTGGACGGGGCACCGGTCGGAATCGCCAAGATCAACTACTTCGGTGACGGGGAATACTGGCTGGAGGGACTTCGGGTCGCCCCCGAGCACCGGGGCAAGGGCATTGCCCGGGCGATCAACCAGGAAATACGGGCCTCGTTGGCCCGGATGAGGCCGCGCGCCGTGCGTTACTGCACGGGCTACCGGAATTTGGCAAGCAGGCACATTGGTAGTGTATTCGGGTTTAAGGTGGGCGCCAGATTTCGCCATTTCTGGATGAAGTCCCGGAAAGGCCCGATCCAGGGGGAGTTCGCTCGAAAACGCGACACCGACGAGATCCTCGCGTTCATGAAGCGGTCGCGCTTTCTCAGGCTGTCCTCCGGCCTGGTGGCCGAGGGCTGGATTTTCCGGGAGCTGACCAGGTCCTTGCTCGAGGCCTATATAAGGAAGAGAAGCGTGGTCGTCCTGAGGCGAGGCGGGAAGCTCGCCGGAGTTGCCGTATACCCGTATGACCCGAGTGACAAGGATCTGAACATGGGCTTCATCGATGGGGAGCCGGCTGCGATCAAGGCCCTCGCGGCCAATTGCCCCCGCATCGGCGCGATGCGCGGCACCGAGTACTGCTCCATGTCGGTTCCGACCAGGCACTTCGCCAGGCTTATGGCGGCGGCTGGCTTCAAGCGGGAGTCAAGCATGGGTCAGCTGGTCTTCGAATTGGCGGATCCTCGCTCCCTCACGGCTTCCCGCCGGGGACGCTTGCGTTGAGGCAGCGCTTCCCTCATATTGCCTGAAGGGGCGAGGCCGGGCAGGGGCTGCCCGGTAACACCCGTGGCAGGCTCAACCGAGGAATCGAACGTGGCTCAAGTCCTATCCGCGCTGGCCGAACCCCTCAAGGATGGGACTGTCAAGTGCAACATCTGCGAGCGCAGATGCGTCGTCGCCAAGGAGAAGTGCGGCTGGTGTTCCACGCGGGCAAACCACGGCGGCAAGCTCTATAGCACGGTCTTCGGCGAGGTCTCGACCAAGCTGGTCGCACCTATTGAGGCCAAGCCCGTCTTTCACTTCTTCCCGGGCTCGAAGTGGCTATCCCTGGGCACGCTCGGCTGCAACCTGCACTGCGGCGGATGCCAGAACTGGGAGATCGCTCACGAGGAACCATGCAATCTCAGCGGCAAGCGCACTCAGTTTCTCGAGCCCAAACAAGTTGTCGCCGAGGCCAAGCAGGCCGGCGCCAAGGGCATCTCGTGGACTTACAACGAGCCGACCATGTGGTTGGAGTACACCGCCCGGACCAATGAACTCGCCAAGCGGGAAGGCCTCTATACTTGCTACGTCACCAACGGCTACATGACGCGGCAGGCCCTGGATCTCATCGGTCCCAACCTGGACATCTTCCGGGTGGATATCAAGGGCTTCAGCCGAGAGTACTACGCCAAGTATGCCAAGGTCAGCAATTTCGAGCCCATTCTCGAGAATGCCCTGAGGGCCAAGAGCAAGTGGGACATGCACGTTGAAGTAGTGACCAACGTGGTCCCCGGGCTCAACGACAACGAGGCCGAGCTGGGTCAGCTCGCCACCTGGATCGCGACGCGGCTCGGCAAGCGGACACCCTGGCATGTGACTCGCTTTCTACCCTATCTTGAACTTGCCGATGTTCCCTGCACGCCCATCGAAACCCTGGACCGGGCGAGGGAGATAGGCTTCGATGTGGGACTGCTCTATGTCTATATGGGCAACGTGCCCGGCCATCCCGGTGAGAACACCTACTGCCCCAAGTGCGGCCGCGTCGTGATAGGCCGCCATCACTTCTCGGTGATAGCCTACAACCTCACCACCGAAGTCGGAAAGGGGCCCGACGAGGAAGCCGTGGAACACGAGCCCTCGGGTCGCAGGTGGACCGGCCGGGGCTCGGCAGGGCCGGGAGCTCCGGGTCCCGCCAAGTGCAAGTACTGCGGTCAACGTATCACCGGCGTGTTCGAGTGAGCTGATGGGCGAGCTTTTCGCGCTTGCGTGCGCTGTTACGTGGGGCTTCGCGGTCATCTTTCTCACCAAGTCGGGGGAGACAGTCTCCCCCTTCGATCTCAATCTCTTCCGGGTGGGGTTCACGTCGCCACTGCTGGTTGCGACTACGCTCCTCGTGGGCCAGCAACTTGTGCCGCGGGTCGCGGTCACCGACTATCTCCTGCTCTTCGCCAGCGGCATCATCGGCATCACCATATCGGATACGCTGTTTCACTTCACCTTGAACCGGATCGGCGCCGGGATCGCCGCCATCGTGGATTCGCTCTATTCGCCCTTCGTGGTGCTGTCAGCTTTCCTGATGCTTGGAGAGAAGCTGGCAGGCCGCCAATATGTGGGCATGGCGCTGGTCGTGGGAGGTGTCCTGGTTGCAGCCAGGCATGGACCGCCCAAGGGAGTGCCCCGTCGGCAGATCGCCCTGGGCGTGTTGTGCGGCATCCTGGCGATGGCAACGGTGGCCTTCGGCATCGTGCTTGCCAAGCCGGTGCTCAATCGCTCTCCGGTGATCTGGGCGACCACCATGCGCCAGGTCGCCGCGCTTGCAGTCATGCTGGTCTTTGCCGGCATCTCGCGGCGACGACGCAAGATCTTCGAAGTGTTCCGTCCATCGCCGAGGTGGAAGTACTCAGTTCCGGGCACGCTCCTCGGATCATACATCGCCTTGATCCTGTGGGTCGCGGGCATGAAGTACACCAAGGCGGGAGCGGCAGCCATCCTTAATCAGACCAGCACGATTTACGTGCTGCTGCTGGCTTCGGTCTTCCTCAAGGAGCCGCTGACCCGTCGGAAGATCGTGGCCGCGATATTTGCGGTCGCGGGCATCGTGCTGATCACCTACCCGGGTGCCTAAGACCTCAGACAATCCTGCGGGGCCGCAGTTTCGCCTTCGCGCGTCTCGTCTCGCGAGCTCACGCCGCTACCTCATCTCTTGAGACTCTGACTCGCCCGCATCTCTGGGCTTGACAACGGGCCGCGGATATGAGAAAAGGATCTCGTGGTGGGGTGGATGGGACGACGAGGAGAAATAGGCAAGGCGTGGCTGATGCTGGCGGTGGCGGCGGCCGTCGTGGCCGTCGCGGCTTCGACAGCACGGGCAGCAGAGCCCCTCGCGCCGGTCATCAATGAAGTCCTCTACGATCCCCCGGGCAAAGATGCGGGCCTCGAGTTCGTCGAACTCTTCAATGTCTCCCCAAGACCAATCTCGCTGGCCGGTTGGAAGCTGGAGTCGGGCAACGGTTCCGCGCAGGGCAAGTGGACCCTGGAGTGGACGGGCGGCACCGCCGACACCATAGGCCCTCAAGGGTTCTTTGTGATTGGCGAGGAGCTGGTCTCGCCCAGGCCCGACTGGGTCACCGATCTTGATCTCCAAAATGGGCCCGATGCCTGCCGGCTGGTTTCGCCAGACCACCGGTCGGACGTGGTCGGCTGGGGCGAGCACACTTATCCCGAGTACTATGAGGGAGCTCCGGTCGAGTGCCCGGCATCGGGCCTGAGCCTTGGCCGTGATCCCGACGGCTCCGATGCCGATTGGAATGCGACCGACTTCAAGGCCTTGCCGGAGGCATCGCCGGGGTCCTTCAATCACCCGTTGTGCGATCTCGCTCTGGTAAAGGTGGGCCTCTCGAGGCATACACCGGGCGGCGCGATGATCGATCTGGTCTCGACCGTCTCCAATCTCGGCGCTGCCGAATGCGGCCAGGACGCCGAGGTCTTGGCCACCGTAGGCCCGTCCCGCGGCGCCTCGACGCTGGCGGCAATCCCGGCGGGTCAGAGTCAGAAGCTGGTCGTCACCCTCGCCAGCCCTGGGCCGGGACTCCACGCCGTGGTGGTCCGCCTCAGGTGCGACTCGGATGGCCGTGCCAACAACGACTCGCTCGCAACGAGCCTCGTCTTGCCGCCTCCGCCGGTGGTTATCAACGAGGTGATGTTCAAGCCAACTGGCAAGGCTTGCGAGTGGATTGAGCTTCGGAACCGGTCCGAGCGTGATCTCGATATGGCGGCCTGGACGCTCGAGGATTCGGGTGGCAAGCCGCGCAAGCTCGCCGAGGGCGACCTCACGGTCAGTGCGGGAGGTTTCCTTGTCCTGGTCGAGGACTGCCGCGCCTTCGCGGATGCCTACGGCGATTCAGCGGGCTCAGCCTATCTCAAGCCAGCCGGCGGATGGCCGACCTTGAACGATGTCAATGGCCCGCTCGGGTTTGCCGACGCGGTGGTCATTCGAGACACCTTTGGGACCGCTGTGGATTCGGTCGCTTACGGCGAAGCGTGGTCCAAGCCCGGTGTCTCGATCGAGCGCATAAGCACGGAGGAGCCCTCGCGGGATCCCGCCAACTGGTCACCTCACTACGGCGGGTCAGGCGGAACCCCCGGCAAGCCCAACAGCGTGGCCTCATTTCTGCCGCAGAGCGATGCCATGCTGAAGCTTGCCCCTTCGACCTTCAGTCCTAACAATGACGGCCGCGATGATTTGGTCGGCATTTCAGTTCGGCTGCCGGCCCCCGGCCAGGTGCGGCTGGCAGTTTACGACATCAACGGCAGACTCGTGAGGCGGCTCGTCGACGGGGACCTGGTCGAGTCGGCCAGGCTGACCTTCTGGGACGGTGCCGATGACCACGGCACGGCTCTGCCAACCGGCATATACATCGTGGCCGCGGCCGCTCATCTCGTGACCGGCGGCTCGGCGCTCGCTGCCAAGTCCACCGTGGTGCTGGTGAGGAGGTGACTCGGAACTTGAACCTTGGGTCCGCGCGGCCCGCTCTTGCCTGGATGGTGATCGGCCTCTTGGCAGCTGCGCCCGCCGTACGGGCAGCGTTCGAGGCGGAAGCTCAGGGCCCGGCCGAGCGAGCTGCCGGAACCGCTCTGGCCCTAGGCCTTGCGCCGGGTTCACCGGATTCACCGGCCTCCGGGGCCTCCGACCGAGCGCGGTCTACGGCTGTCAGCGTCTATGGCTTCAAGCCTTTCGGTCTCGGCCCTGTGGACCTCGCTGCGGCTTCGGTCACCGTGCCGCTTGGCCGAGCGGTGACGAGCGCGTCGGTTTCCTATGTGCGGCTCGCCGCGGCCAACTATGACGAACAAGTATGGACTGCCCGAGTTCGGCTCGCGTGTGGGCGAGCCGTGGCAGAGCCCGGTGTAAGAGTGGGCCTGGTCGAGCTCGATGGCACGCTCGAGGACTGGGCGGTGCTCGTGGACTTGGCAGCCGCCACCTATGTCACTGGCGCGCTCGAGGTAGCGGTCGGTCTGGAAAACCCCTTTGCGATGGGGCTCGCGGCTGAGCACGGGGGCGTTCCCCAGAGGCTGCGGGCCGGCCTCGGGGTCGTCGCCTCCGGCAAGTTGAGGTTCGGGTTTGAAGTAGTCAAGGAGCCGCGCTTTCCGGTTTCGGTGCGGTCGGGGGTGGACTGGAAGGTATCTAGGGGCGTAGCAGTGCGCTCCGGGCTTAAGACCTCGCCTGCGGAGGTTGCCTTCGGGATCGGCCTCACGCGCGGTTGGATCACCTTCGATGTCGCATCAAGCTTGAACTTCGAACTGGGGTCGACTCATGAGGCTGGGATCACCCTCAGATGGAAGTGAGGTGTCGGACGACGAACGCCGATGTCACCAAGCGAACACCGCGCTTGGCACAGCTTGCGGCCTTTTGCTGCCTTGGGTGGAATCTTCCCGCATTGCCAGGCACGCCGCTTGAAGCTCTCATGATCTGCGGGCAGGGCAGAAGTTGGAGGATTCCCGCGCCGGATGTCCACCCGGCTTCTGCCGCAGTAGCCCCTGCTTTGCTCTCGCCCTCGGTCTCGCCGCGCCTTGACCGCACTCTTGCGCATGTGCTACCCTTCCACGAGATTAGGGTCAAGATGCGCAAACGATTCTATATCTTCATCGCCATCGGAGCCTTCCTGGCGTATTCGGGCTTGATCGAGCCCAACTGGCTCGAAGTCAGGACCTACGACCTCAAGATCGATGGCCTGCCGCACAACGTCACCATCGTTCATGTCGCCGACATCCACACCAAGCAACCCGGGTACCGGGAAGCCAAGGCAACGGCTATCATCAACCAGATCGAGCCGGATTATGTTTTCGTCACCGGAGACCTCTTGAAGTCATCCAGCCAGATAGCGGACGGACTTGATTTCATGTCAGGCCTCCAGGCCAAGCGCGGCGTGTACGCGGTCTCGGGCAACGCTGATGGAAAACTGGTCGCCTCGATCGATCGTGGTATTACACCCAAGGCTTACGCCAATTGGCGTTTCCTCGAGAACGAGAGCGTTGACTGCGGCGACTTCACTTTGGTCGGCATAGATGATCCCGTCACCTGCCGGGATGACCTGGCCAAGGCCATGGTGGGAGTGGATCTCGCCAGGCCGGTGATCGCGATCACCCACTTTCACGCCAAGAAGCTGCTCGCCAAGCTTGTTGAGATGCACGTGGCGCTCGTCCTCTCGGGACACACTCACGGCGGGCAGATTGGCTTCGGGCCACTCGTGAACCGCATTGAGTATGCTCACCGCAGCAAGTTTATCGCCGGGTTGTACAAGCTGGACGGGACCTACCTGGAAGTGACCCGGGGTGTGGGGACCAACATCTTCCCGCTCCGCTTCCTTTGCCGGCCCGAGATAGTTGTCTTTCATTTGCACGGCTAGTGATGGCCCGGAAGGTGGTCTGAATGAAGGGTGCTGCCCTCGGCCTGGTGGCCGCGATCCTCGCAACTCCCGCGCTGGCCCCGGCCGATCCTCCACCGGCCTCCGATTCCTACGAAACTCTGCTCGGTGACGTTGAGACCGAGAGCGGGTACAACAACGTGCTTTACCTGCTGGATGAGGCAGCCAAGCACCCGGTCAATCTCCTTGCCGCTGACGGCGCTGAGCTGGCCAAGCTGCCTGGAGTGAGCCCCGGCCTGGCTCGCGAGATAGTGAACCTGAGGACCGCCGGTGGACTCAAGAGCCTCGAAGATATCAGCACGCTTCCTGGAGCCAACGACCGATTGGTGGAGGCGCTGCGGCCCTTCGTGGTGATCCAACCGGTGGAGAAGCGTCCGTTGCCAGTTAAGACTATGCTTAGGCTCCGAGTGATGGGTTCGCCGCCTACGAGCCGCATCATTGGGAACAAGACTAACGTAGCTTGCGAGATCGCAGCGGGCA